>JBGSIR010000165.1:0-1721 GCA_041742415.1 Fimbriimonadaceae bacterium
GGTGCTTCCGGGGGGCGCGGTGCTGCGGGTCTATCAAAATCTTCCAACTGGAGGGGCGGCATGATTTTCACGCGAGGTCTGAGAGTGTGTCTGGCGGCGCAGCCGGCGGATCTGCGCCGGGGTTTCGAGGGGTTGGCGCTGCTGGTACGCGGGGCGCTCAAGGAGGACGAGCGGTCCAGTCAGATTTTTGTTTTCACCAACAAGCGGCGGGACCGGATCCGGCTGTTGTATTGGGATGGGACTGGTCTCTGGATTCTGACAAAAAAGCTCGAGGCCGGGACGTTCGCGTGGCCGAAGGTGCCGGAGGGCGCGGCGAAGATCGCGCTGCGGGTGGAAGCCTTGGAAATGTTGTTGAGCGGGATTGAGCTGAAGGGGGCGCGGCTGCGCCCGTGGTATGAGGATCCAACGGCGGCATCGCGGCCGCCGACGAGTTCCCCGACAGCCCCGCCTGGCACGGCGGCAGTCCCCGCAGCACCGGTCCGGGAGGCTTCCTGACAACCATTTCAGCCGGACTGCCACCGCTGGAAAAGAAAAAAATCACGCTGCCTCACTTTTTCCTGGCCCGGTGGATTTTCCTGCTATAAAACCACGGCATGACGGAACTGGAAGCCGCCCAGCAGAAGCGCATCGCCGAACTCGAGGAGGAGTTGGCGGTCCTGACGCGGCAGCTCGCGGCCCTGACGCGGTATGTGTTCGGCCGGCGCAGCGAACAAACGCCGCCTCCCGGGCCCGGTCAGCCGGAGTTGAGTCTGGAAATGGAAACGGAGGCACCGCCCGCCCTTTTGCCGGCTCCGCCTGACAAGCCCAAAGGAGGCAGCCGCAAGGGGCGCAAAGTCCGCGCCGCGCTGCTGCCCGACCACCTTCCAGTGGAGGAAACGGTCATTGTCAATCCATTGGCGGAGGCCGATCCCGACAACTACCGGGAGATTGACCGGGAAGTGACCGAGCGTCTGGAGCGCATCCCCGGCAAGCTGGTGATCCTGCGCGTGGTGCGTCCGGTTTTTGTCAGAAGGGACCAGCCCTTCGCCGCTCCGGTGAGCGCGCCCGCGCCGCCGCAGTTCCTTCCGGGCAGCTTTTTCGGGCCGCAGCTGATGGTGGACCTGACATTGGGCAAATACCTCTATCACCTGCCGCTCTACCGTCAGGCCAAAGCGCTGGAATGGGAAAGCGGAGTCAAAATATCCCCGGCCACGCTGTGCCAGACGTTGGCCCGGATCGCCAAGGAAGTGGAACCCGTGGTCCAGGCCATGGCCGATGACCTGTGGCGTGCGCCCTGCGTGCAGTTCGATCTCACCCCGGTGCGTTGTCTGAGCCGGGAGCATGCGGGCGGGTCCTTCCTCGGACAGATGTGGGTGGCGGCGGTGCCGGGCGGGGATGTGCTATACACCTGGGACCCCAGCAAAGCCGCCAGCGTGGCCGACGGCATCATCCCGCCGTGGTTCAAAGGCATCCTGCAGAGCGACGGCGGTCCGGAGGTGCTCTGTTTTTTAAAGGGAGGCAAGGACCGGCTCAAACCGCCGCCGGGCATCCCGCGCGCCGCCTGCTGGGCTCATGTCAGGCGAAAGTTTTTCGAGGGGGCCCAAGCCGGCTGTTCCCTCTGCGCCCGTCTGCTCAAAATCATCAACGTGCTCTATCGGATCGAAGGCCACGCCCGCGACCTCGGCCTGACACCGGAGGAACGCGCCCTGCTGCGCCAACGGCGCGCCCGCCGCGTCGTGGCC
>JBGSIR010000166.1:0-4736 GCA_041742415.1 Fimbriimonadaceae bacterium
GCGCGATGGCCTCGGGGCTGAAGTCGAGGCCCGAGCCGGTCAGGCCGGTCGGCAGCTCGGCCAAAAACGCCCCGGCGCCACAGCCGACATCCAGAATGGCTCGGGCCTCGGGGGCATAGGCGGAGAGCAGCCGCCGCGCCATGCGCCGGCGCGAGACGAACCACCAATAGCGGTCCTCCACCTGGCGCATGCGGGCGTATTCAATCTTCTCCACGGGGCTCCAGGCGGCGGGCGCGGCCGGCCATGCGCAGGCGAATGAGGTCCTGCAGCATCCGGCTTCCGTCGCGCACCATGTCGACCTTTGAGCCGTCTTGGTGAGACCATTCAATCGGCACCTCGGCGATGGGCAGCCCCAGGTCGCGGGCGATCATCAGGGACTCAAAATCGAACCCAAAGCCGTTGGTCTTCACCCGCGAAAACACCTCTTGGGCGGCCTCGTGCGAAAAGAGCTTGAACCCGCACTGGGTGTCCTTGATGCCCCGAATGCCGAGGGTCTGCACGGCGGTGTTAAAGGCCCTTCCGGCGGCTTCGCGGTACCAGGGCTGGCGCACCACCAGGCGGCTGTCCTTGAGCGGACGCGAGCCGATGGCGATGGGCTTTTCCAGCCCCACGGCAGGCCAAAGCTTTTCGATCTCCTCAATCGGAGCGGCCAGGTCGGCATCGGAAAAGAGCGTCCACTCGGCTTCGGAGGCAAGCATGCCGCGCCGCACCGCATAGCCCTTGCCCCGGTTGGGCTCGTAGTGGTCCAGGCGGAAGCCGGGATGCTGCTCGGCGAACTGGCGGACCAAGGCGGGCGTGGAGTCGGATGAGCCGTCGCTGACCACCGTGACCACCCAGGAATAGGGCTGGCCAGAGAGGTACTGGTGGATGCGGGCGAGTGTCGGACCCAGCCGGACTTCTTCGTTGAAGGCCGGGATCACGACCTCCAGGCGGGGCCGACTCAAATCAGCGTCATTATGGCGCCTTCGCGCGGAGGGCTGAATCTGCCAGTTTTGGTGCAGTTTCGAGCCTGGGCCGTTCGGCGCGAATCAGCTGGGACGGGCTTTTTGAGGCCGTTCGAGGCCTTTCAGGTTCCCGGGTTCTCTGCAGCTAAAGTTATCTCTAGCGCCCGCCCGCCGCCAGCGTTCCCGCGTGTTGACACTATGGGCCAATCGGGTCTATGCTCCACCCATTCAAATGACCAGTTCCTCTGGCTTCGAGCGCAGCCCGGCGTCTGGAGTGTGGGAGTCCCTTTGGGCTTCCGCTCCCAGCCGTCGGTATGCGGCGTTCACGGTCGTGACGCTGGTCTACACGGTTCTGGTCATTCTTTTTGGCGCTTTTGTCAGCAGTTCACTGTCGGGTGACGGCTGCGGCGTCTCTTGGCCAACCTGCCATGGCTCCCTGCTTCCCGATGGCTCGCTGAAGTCGGGCATCGAATACACTCACCGCCTCACGAGCGCCCTCATGGGCCCGCTGGTCATCGCCATGATCGTCTGGACCTGGCGGCGGTTCCCCAAGGGCTTTGGCGCGCGCCGCGCGGCGGTCTGGCTGGCCCTCATCACTGTGCTGGAGGCCGCGATCGGCGCCAAGCTGGTGATTCGCGGCTGGGTGGCGCTGGATGACTCCATGGAGCGCGTGTTCATGTCGGGGCTTCACCTGGCCAACACGTTCATTCTGCTTTCGGCGGCCGCCGCGCTGGTTTATTACAGCTTTGGCGGGCGCCCGCTGCGCTGGCTCGGCTCCTCCGCGGTTCATCTGGCCTCGTGGGCCATCCTGGCCGGCCTGATGTTCCTGGGCATCACCGGCGCCGTCACGAGCCTCGGAGATCTCATTTATCCCAAGGAGTTCCGGGTTGATTCCGCTTTGGAGACTCTGCCCGCAACCGCGCACTTCCTGGAGCGGATGCGCCAGGCGCACCCCTTTGCCGCTGTCGGCATCGGTCTTTTGATTTTGGGATTGGCGCGCTTCATCGCCAGTCGGCTCCCCTCGCGCGGTGTTCAGCGGGCCGCCCAGGCGCTGCAGATTCAGTTCTTTGTTCAGATCGTGATTGGCCTGGTGAGCCTGGCCATGAGCGCTCCGGTCGCCATGCAGATCATCCACCTGCTCGCCGCCGATTCCATGTGGATCACGGCCGTGCTCCTCGCCGCGCTTGCCATCTCCAGCCAAGGCGCCGCGCTGGGCGCAGGGGAGCTGGAGGAGGCCGCAAAGGCTGAAGCCAAACCGAAGGGCGCCTTCCTGCAGTCGGTGCGCGACTACATCGCCCTCACCAAGCCGCGCGTCATCAGCCTTTTGCTCTTCACCACCCTCGGCGCGATGTTTGTCGCCGAGAGCGGCGTGCCTCCGCTTGGCCTCATCGTGGCGGTGATGATCGGCGGCTACATGGCCTCCGGATCGGCCAACGCCATCAACATGGTGCTGGAGCGCGACCTCGACATGGCGATGGAGCGCACCAAGCGCCGCCCCACGCTCACCCGCATCAGCTCGGGCCAGGCGCTGGCCTTTGCCGGCATCATGGCGGCGGGCAGCTTTGCGCTTCTCACTTGGGCGGCGAACCTGCTGACGGCCGTGCTGGCCATGGCCGGACTGCTGTTCTATGTGGTGATCTACACCATCCTGCTCAAGCGCCGCACCCCGCAGAACATCGTCATCGGCGGCGCCGCCGGCTCCTTCCCGCCCCTGGTGGGCTGGGCGGCCATCACCGGCGACCTGAACATCTTTGCCTGGGTTCTCTTCGGGCTCATCTTCCTCTGGACTCCGGTCCACTTCTGGGCGCTGGCCTTCCTCATCAAGGATGACTATGCCAACGCCGGTGTGCCGATGATGCCGGTGGTGGCGGGCGAGCGGGCGACGGTCATTCAGATCATCGTCTATGCCTTCCTCACCGCCCTCATCTGCATCGTGCCGTTCTTCCAGCGCGAAGTGCACTGGATCTATGCCGTGGGCACGGCGGGGCTCAACCTGGGCCTCATCGTGAAGTCGCTTGCGCTCCTCAAAGGCGTCGACAAGCCCCGCGCCCGCTCGCTTTTCCGATACTCCATGCTTTATCTGGCCTTGATGTTCATCGTCATCGCCGCCGACCGGATGGTGTTCGCTTGACCCAATCCTTTTCCCTGGGAGCCCCTCCCGCCTAAGCAAACATGGCCCAGCTCTTTAAGCCTTCTGCAAACACGCTCGCGTCCGCCACATTGGTGGGTGCGCCGCTGGTTCTGGCCGTCCTCTTTTTGGGCGGGTCCGCACTCAGCCGGTCGCCCTACAACACCAATGTCACGGTGCCGATTGGCCAGCCGGTGCCCTTTAGTCACAAGCACCACGCCAAGGAGCTGGGCATTGACTGCCGCTTCTGCCACGCCAGCGTGGAGAACGCCGCCAGCGCAGGCATTCCCAGCACCGACGTCTGCATGACGTGCCACTCTCTGGTGTGGGTGAACAGCCCGAACCTCAAGCCGATCCGCGAAAGCTGGGCCACAGGCACCCCCGTGGAGTGGGTGCGCGTGAACCGGGTGCCGGACTTTGTCTACTTCAACCACGCTATCCACGTGAACCGAGGCATCAGCTGCAACAACTGCCACGGCAAGGTTCAGGAGATGCACCTCACCTGGAAGGGCCAGGCGTTCCACATGGCCTGGTGCCTGGAGTGCCACCGCAACCCCGAAAAGTTCATGTATGTGCCGAAGGATGAGAACGCCGAGGGCGTGACTCCCCGCGAGCAGGTGTTTGAGCTTTACCGAAAATTTGCCGCCGGCGAGGAGCTCACCGAAGTGGAGCGCAAGCTGGCCAACGGCCTGCCGCAGGTGGTGCCGGACGATGTGATTCATGCCCGCGTCAAAGAGGGCGCGAGCCTTGTCGAGGACCGCAAGGTGAACGTGTCCCAATTGGACGACTGCTGGGTTTGCCACCGGTGATCGGAGAAGAGATGAGCCAAGATTCCAATTCCCCCATCATTCGCAGCCTGCATAAGGGCGCGCTGACCGCCGAAGAGCGGAATGCGCTTCTTCAGCGGTCGGGCGACGAATTTCCGCACCGCGGCGAAGCCAAGAAGGTTCTCAACCGGCGCGACTTCATGAAGATTACGGGCGCCACCCTGGCGCTCTCCGGCCTCGGCGCCGGCTGCCGCTTCCTGCCCCAGGCCAAGCTCGTGCCCTATGTGAAGCAGCCGGAGGACATGGTCGCCAGCGTCACGCGCCACTTCGCCACCGTTGCCTCCCGCAGCGGCTTTGGCGTGGGCATGCTCGCCGCCAGCTACGAAGGCCGCCCGATCAAGCTGGAGGGCGGGCCGAACCACCCCGCCAGCCTGGGCAGCATCGACTCGCTGGGCCTCTCCGAGCTGTGGGGGCTGTATGACCCCGACCGCCTCAAGCTTCCCCAGGTTCTGAGGGACCCCGCCACCTGGTCGGGCTTCGACAAGGCGATGGACCAGGCCATGGCCGAGGCCAAGGCCGCCGGAAAGAAGGTGGTCTTCCTCACCGAAGCCGTCTCCAGCCGCGCGCTGGCCGATGAGCTGCTCCTCGCCGAGCGAAACGGCGCCGAGTGGATTCAATGGGAGCCCGTGCACCGCGACAGCGCCCGCGAAGGCGCCATCCTTGCCTTTGGCAAGGAGGTTCACACCTATCCCAAGCTGGATGAGGCGACGGTGGTGCTGGGCGTCGATTCCGACTTCCTCCTGCACTCCGAGGCTCCCGTCCGGTACTCCCGCGACATCGCCGCCAAGCGCCGCAGCCCCGAATCGGGCGAAATGAGCCGGCTTTGGGCCGTCGAGG
>JBGSIR010000167.1:0-1677 GCA_041742415.1 Fimbriimonadaceae bacterium
CAGATCCGGCTGCCCGGCGGCGTCCGGCTGCCCAGCGTCTCCGGCGCTTTGGAGTCGGCGGTCAAGCGTCCGGCGCCCATCACCACCAGCCTGAACGACGGTGACCCCGGGCTCTGGATGCTGGACGACTTTGAGCCGGACATGGAGGCGATGCCGCTCGATTCCCAGCCGTTCACCGACGGCTCCTGGATCGCCGAACCGGGCCGATACTCCATCGAGTGGGAGACCTTCTGCATGAAGGGCTACACCCCGGGGCCAAACCGAGGAGCGGGCTACACCCGAAGCGAAATGCTCGGCAGCGGCGCCCAAGTCTTCAACAAGCTCTTCCAGCGCTATCGCGAGCGTCGAAACGTCAACCAGCGCGACACCCAGGTGCTCATTTGGAGCCTCCTGGCGCGCACCAAGCCCAGCAAGCTCGGCGGCGACGCCAAGCGCGCCCTTGCTCAGCTTTTAGACCCTCAGGACATTGCCCTGCTGGAGACAGATGCCATGGACATCATCGACCAGCGCCTGATGGGGCCGCTGCTCCAGCGGGTGGAAGGCGCCCTGAAGCCGCTGATCGAGGCCGACAACAAAGTGCGGGAGCTGGCGAGCCGGGCGGATTCTGCCTATGAAGACTTTGAGCGGCTGGCCGTGCTGGCTCCCACCGAGGCGGGCAACATCACCGCCATCCCCCGCGACCGGTGGCATAAAGTGCGCGACGGTGTGATTGCCCGCTACAGCCAAAGCGGCTACCAGCGCGGCACGGCGGAGTACTACGTTTTCAACGACATCCGCACTTGGTGGGATGACTTTGGCCGCGTGGTGGCGCAGGATTATGGCGACGGCTATGCCGTGAGCGTGGAGTACGACGACGAGCTCGGCCCCATCCTGGACCCCGCCAACCCCGAGTGGAAAGCCTTTTGGGTGGCCCGCGAAACCTTCTGGCGATGGTCGGACGGAATGTGGGAGCCCGCGGTGGTGAAGGACACCGGCGCCGTGGCCCTTTGGGACCCCGAAGGCCTTGCCGACCCCCTGGCCTATCGCGCCTCCACCAGCTTGCTGGCGGTCCTCCGTCAGGATGCGAACAAAAAGAGCTCCGGCCTGAGCGCCATTCAGGAAGCCCGCAACCGCCGCGAGCAGATCAAGACCGCCAAGGAGAACTATGAAAAGGCCATGGGCGAGTACGAGAAGGCCAAGAAGGTCGCCAACGGCGAGCCGATCGACAGCGGCGAGCTGACCAACCTGGACAACTACAAGGAGGGCCGCAAGGCGCTCGGAAACAAAGGCGACGAGGTGAAGTGGCTGGCTGAGCAGAAGAAGCGCGAGGCCGAGAGCTGGTACGACGCCTACACCAAGATTCGCGACATGGACAAGGACCTCCGAAAGAAGCGCGACGGCAATCCCAACGATCGCAATCCGCGCGACACGCCGCCGAATCCTGATGAGCCGCCTAACCCACCTTCCGACGACCCTCCCGGCACACCTCCGGGCACCCCGCCTGGCACTCCGCCCGGAACACCTCCGGGCACTCCGCCTGGCACCCCGCCGGGGACCCCTCCCGGAACGCCTCCCGGCACTCCCCCTGGCGCCCCTCCGGGAACTCCGGGCAAGGACCCTGACCGGCCCAATCCTCCGGGCAAGCCGGGCCCCAACCCGAAGCGAAATCCCAAGCCGGTGCCGCCGGAGCAGCCGGGG
>JBGSIR010000168.1:0-4001 GCA_041742415.1 Fimbriimonadaceae bacterium
GAGAGCGCATCGAACCCGGTCGGGTCCGGGGCGATGTGCGCGGCATAGCTCTGCCCGCCTGAGCCGGTCGCCGAGTGGCCATAGGCCCGGATGGCGTTGAAGCGCGGCCGCGCCACCGTCCAGATGATGCCGCCCGCAATCTTCAGCCAGGGCGGGTCCATGGCCCAGCGCACCGCGTCGGCCCGGGAGCCTGCGGTCAGGCACTCCGAATCCAGATAGAAGATGCCGTCCAGCTCTCCGCTCTCCGCATCCCACGCCGGGGGCAGCCAGGCCCGCCAGATGCCGTTCTCCCGCCGCACCCGCACCCCATCTCGGCCTTGGAGCCCGTACTGGTCGTGCAGAGCTCGAACCACGTCTGCGATGGTCGCATCGTCGTTGGCAAGCTTCCAGTCATCCGAGGCCGCATCGAATCCGTCGACGAGGATGTCGTCGAGCTCGGCCGCCACATCGATCTCGGAGGGTCCAGCCCCGACTCGCTTGAAGAGCTTGCGGAGGATGCTGCCCAGAGTGGCCGCGCTGAAGGAGTCCAGATTGCCCGCCGGGGTCTGCTCCAGGATCATCCACAGATCCTCAGCCTGAACATCGTCGGTGATCAGCGGCGCCGTCCGGGCAAAGTCGCCGATCAGGTCCGACTGAATCTGAAGCCCGCCCTCGGGCACCCTCCTGTGGGCGGCCACCGTGCCCTCCCAGATGATGTCCTCTTCGATCTTCAGCCGCAGGGAGCCATCGATGTGCCACCGCCGCTGCGGCTCGTCATCGGTGAGCAGCACCTTCATCACCGTGGGGCGAGGGTCGTCGGTCTCGAGCCAGCTCAGGAGCCGCCACTTGAGTGTGAGGTCTCGGGTCCGATCGGGCGAGACCTCGAGCTCGGGCTCCCAGGCATAGCGCATCGCCCAGACCTCTGGCGAGTACCTGCCAAGCGCCGAAGGAGCCATGTTCAACTCTCCCACGGCTCTGGTATGGATGGCCTGGTTCCAAGGCGTGTTGTCCTCCGCCTTGATCGGGAGCATCTCTACGGAAGCCCCGGCTCCGCCACCATGGTTCTGCCCGAAGTAGCCGATGGGATGAACCACCGGCTCGGTGTTCGGCATGGGCTCGCTGATCGCCTCCGGAGCGAACCGAACCGTCGCCGGAGCGTAGATCACCCGCCCGACCATCAATGAGGTCTGATCCATCGGCGGCACCGCAAAGGCCAGCGGCGCGCCGGGGCTCTTGATCCACATTTTCCGGGCATCGTCCCAGGTCGGCTCGATGCCCAGCTGGCGGGTCCGCAGGAGAAGGGTGCTCTTGGATCCGGTCTGAGTCGAGCCGCTCGCCTGCCCTGCATCCGCGCTGGCTTCGCTCGAGAGAATGCTGATGCAGTCGATGCCCCAGGGAATCACCGTGATTTGGGTTGGTGCCGACTGGTTGGCCCCGCCGCCCCTGAGGTCGGCAGCCTGCACCTGCCGCCAGCCATCGCCGATCTTGGCCCAGACATAGACGATGCCACGAGCAGAGAGGTAGATCGCCCACCGCCCGCCAAACGCCACCGCGAGACGGATTCCGTCGACTTCCCATGCTGTGCCGGACGGCTGGAGAACCACGGAGAAGCCCTCGTTCGGGGCCATCGGGTCCTTGGTCGATGCCGCCCAGACATTGCCGCTCAGCGGCAAGCCGGCATAGGCCGCAGGCGTGGCCAAAGCGGTGAATGGGGCATCTACAGGCGTCCGCTTTGTCGTAAGAAATCGGGGAGTGAATTCAGAGGCCGGTATCCCGCCTTCCACTAGGCTGGGCGAGGCGTAAAATTCACTGAGCGCAATGCGAGACCCAGTGAAAGCCTCGTTCGTGAGCCAGTCGCTCCTGAGCGGGCAGGGCCGCAGGAAGAGAAACCCGGTCTCCGGCTCCTGCCAGACACCCTCCGGATCGGGCTCGCCGCTGGCCTTCACGCCAAGCGTCCCGCCCGGCAGATACTTGGAGCCATCCCACGCGGCGCCCATAAGCGACCGGCCCACCTTCAGGGCCTCATGGCCTTCCCGCCTCAGCTCAGAGCGCGGGTAGTTGGCCTCGAGCCCCAGGCCAGTGGTCTCGGGAACGATGCCGCCGAAGCTCATTCTCCGCTGACCTGCCGCCCAACCGAGCCGCCCTCTGCCCAAGCATTCTGAACGTCTGCATATCGATTAGAGACATTGCCGGGCCGCACAGGAGCTCCATAGGAAGGGTCGAATATTGAGTTGTTAGGCGAACTGGATTTACCCTTGGCAGGTGCGCCTGTTTGAACCGCCTGATTGGCCGCTTGAGGGGCCCCGCCGGCGGCGCCAGAGTATCCCGCATCCTGTGGATTGAACCGCGCAGACGGACTCTGACCAGGCTGGAGAACCGACTTACTAGAGGCAACCCTGGACTCAAAATCAGCCCTCCCCCGGCGGTGGGCTTCTATCCTCGCTAGAATAGCCAAAACAGGGTGCATTGAGGCCACGAGCAGCTCAGGGCTGGCCAAGAACCCAGAAAGCATTTGAGCAATGCCCTCGCTCACTTGAGCAAAAAAGTTGCTCGTCGGCTGAAGCCCCTCACCGACAGTCTCCGACGTCTGAGACCAGGCATTGCCCGCGCGCTCCCATGCGGCCGAAGCCCGTTCTGCTTGAATCAGGATCGCCTTCATGCCTTCCTCCGACTCGCCATAGGCTTTGGCGATGGCCTTAAGCTCTTCTGCTGTGATTGGGTTGGCAGAGTCTCGGATTCGATCCCCCATCCCAGCGTCCTTGATGGCCTGCTCCAGCTTGGTGAAGCCAGCTTCATTGATGATTCGAAGCTCATCTCCTTGCAACCGGCCGCCCGAAAGGGTCTGTGCAAACTGAAGAAGCGCGCTCTGCTGCTGGACGCTGGTTGCGCCCGGATTCATCGCCAGGAAGCCCTTGAGGATGGGAACGATCTCGTCCCTTTCCGAAGAGTTGAAGAGCATCATGGCCGACTGCCTGAGCGTTCCGATTGATGCGCCCAGCTCATCCGCCAAGCCGTAGAGCCGAGCATCGAGCACCTCGCCGCTCCCTCCGCCATATCGGAGGTCGGCTACGTCCACCATGCTCTGCTTGGCCTCAAAGTTCTGAAGGGAAGACTGGACGCCTCTCAATGCCGCCGACGCAGCCTCGGCGGCATTGAGACCGGGTATGCCTCCCCCCAGCCCGCCGACAAAAGTCGATACCAGCCCACCAGCGAGACCAGCACCGCCGCGGGCGTGAGCGCGGATCTGGTCGCGATCCATCTGGCGGGAGGCTCGATCGGCTCGGCCAGCGGCCTCCTCCATCTCCTGCGCGGCCTTGCGGGCGGATCGCCCGGTCTCCTGATAGGACCGCTTCCTCCGCCGCGCTCCCCGCTCGACCGAGTCCGTGGCCTTGTCATCCGCCCGGGCGATCCGCTCGGAGGCTGTGGCCGAAGCCGAAGCCAGCCGCTTGATCTCTTGCTGAGAGTTCCTCAGCTCCGCCAGGGTCTGCCGAATCCCCTGCAGCTCCATCCGAATCGCAACCAGATCCGCGCTCACGAAGAGCTATGGCGAACAACTACGAGACAGTCACACTGACTATACTAGTATAAATAGCTTTGTCTCGAAGGGAAAATTCAAGGTCCATCCCTGGCGAATGTCCGCTCGAGACCGCGGCACACCAGCTTCTTGTCGGTGCTGACCAGGGCCTACCTCCTGCCGAGCAGGCTCGCTACCAGCTCCCTCGCCCCTACATCCCGCTGAGCCTCCGCTCTCTCCCGGGCCTGCTGGAGCAGACAGACCTCCACGATGGCCTCCGCAGGCCACCCCGCCCCTAGCAGGGCCGCTGGATGCTGATGGGTGGCCGCAAGGCAAAGCCGGATCAGGCGCCAGCGGAGGGCGCCGCCTCGAAGTTTCCCGCCAGTCCCTCAAGATCATCGCCAAGAGGGTCGCCGGGGTCCGCGCCGTAGTCGCCCAGGGCCTTCCGCACGATGCCCATCATCTCGGCAAGCGAATCGGAGCCGACTTGTGCCCCACCGCGCGCCGC
>JBGSIR010000169.1:0-4103 GCA_041742415.1 Fimbriimonadaceae bacterium
AGATGCCCTGGATGCCCACGCTGAGCCCCAGCGGGATGGCGGCGAACGCAAGGGCCGGCCGAACCAGGGGCCGAAGGGTGGCCCAGGTGTCCTTGGCTCGCCCATAGCTGGCCCATTCGGCGCCGCGCCGCGCGTCCCACATCTGATATCCGGTCATGGCGAGCGCGGCGGCGGTTGAGGCCACGGCCGCGCCCAGCGGACCCCAGTTCATAAAGACAGCCAGCGCCAGGCCGAGGAAAGCGGCCAAGCGCAGCAGGTTGGCCATCATCACGCCTCGGGCATAGCGCTCGGTGGCGCGGTAGACGCCGGAAAGGAGCAGCGACTGCTGGCCCGCCAGAACCTGGAGCACAAAGAGCAGGGCCACGCCCAGGAATTCGCCACCGGTGATGTGGCGGAAGTTCAGCCAATCGGTCCAAGGCAGGAGCCACGCCAGCAGAGCCGCCAGCAAGGCAATGAAAGTGCTGCAGAGGGTGAGCGCGACCCAGGTGGCTCGGAAGACTTCGCGGGCTTCATCCAGCTCGCCGCGCGCGGTGCGCATGGTCATCTCATTGCCCGCCGCGTTGCCAAAGCCCATCTCGGAGAGCAGGAGCAGGGCAGGGATGCTGGTGAGGAGAATCCACTCACCGTTCTTTTCGGGCCCCCAGGCGCCGATGAGCATGGGGAGCTGGGCCAGCGTGATGAGGACGTTGAGCGCCTGCCCGACTCCATTGGCTCCAAAGCCGCGCAGGATGCGCCCTTTCATCCCGCTTTCCATTGCCTAGGCTCAATTATTGCCCGATGGGGCGCCGACCTTAGGCAGCGATTAGTGCAGGATGAGCTTCATGAGCTGCTCGGCCGTTCGGGCGCCGAGCTGGATGTCAAGGCCAGCCATCGTGGGGGCCCAAAATGTCTCAGCCATGATGCAGGCCACCGAGGTGACACCGAACCAAAGTGGGTCAACATCTGAACGGATTTCGCTTCGCTCTTGAAGAGCCTTGACTCGCTCGGCAATAAAAACGCTGAAATCCCTGCCCTGTTTTTGAACATCATTAAGAACCGGGCAAAGGGCGGCAAACTCCCAGGCAAGGATGCGCGCATAGCTTCGGTGCTCCACCAAGAAGGTGTGAATGCCCTCCAGCGCCATGCGAATCTCTTCAATCTGACAAGGGTGAGAAATTGTCCCAAGGACGCCCGCCTTGTCCTCGATCATTTGCTCAATGACTGCGCGGTAGAGACCATTCTTGTTGCCGAAGTGATGGTAGATCATGCGGACGTTCACTCCGCTGGCCTTGACGACCTCATCAATTCGAGCGCCTGCCTGGCCCTTTGCAGCAAACTCTTCAATGGCAGCTCGCAATATGCGCTCACGCGAATCCAAGCCAAGGGCAACGTGCAAGTCCTTCTCAAGCATTTTCGATTTCATTCCTGGATGGGCTCTTCATTTCGTTCCTGACGCTTGCGGCCATCACGGGCTTCGAAGCAACAAGAAACATACCAGCTCGCCTTTGGCTCGCAGCCAAGGCAAGGGGTCTCGAAAAACAATTCGGTGTTTTAGGCGTGAGAAACGTTTCTAATGTTCCGCACGTGCCGCCAATTGTGCCGATTAGCCTCAGGGAAAGCAAATCTTTACGGGGAAAGGCCAAGTCCTCAGGACTAATGGCTTGCTTGATGGTCGAGGCGGTGGGATTCGAACCCACGACCTTCTGCTCCCAAAGCAGACGCGCTGCCAGGCTGCGCTACGCCTCGACGGATGCATTATAGCCGTCGCCTCACCGGGACTCGGGCGGGCCGCTGGGTAGCCTTTCGTCATGCCTCAGCCTGCGAGCCGCCTTGACCGCATCCCCCCCTACCTCTTTGCCGAAGTGGCCCGCGTCAAGCGCGAGGCCATGGCGCGGGGCGTGGATGTGATCGACCTTGGCATCGGTGACCCCGACATCCGCACTCCGGAGCCCATCATCGACGCTCTGGTCGAAGCCGCCCGCACCAAGCCCGAAACGCATCGCTACGACGAAAGCGCGCGCGGCTGGCCCTCCTTTTTGCAGGCGGCTGCCGGGTTCTATCAGCGCACCTTCGGCGTGGAGCTCGACCCCGCGACGGAGATTTGTCAAGTCATCGGAAGCAAAGAGGGCCTGGCCCACCTCGCCTGGGCTTATCTGGATGAGGGCGACCTCTGCATCACCCCCGACCCTGGCTACACCGTCTATTCCGTGAACGCCCTGCTTGCCGGGGCGCAGGTTCATTCGATCCAGCTTCGCGCCGAAGACGGCTGGCTGCCGCGTCTGGCGGACATTCCGACCGACGTCGCCAAGCGGGCCAAGCTGCTCTCCATCTGCTATCCCAACAACCCCACCGCCGCCGTAGCCACGCCGGAGTTTCTGGCCGACGCCGTCGCCTTTTGCCGCGACCACGACATCCTGCTGGTGAACGACATGGCCTATGCCACGGTGACTTTCGATGGATTCAAGCACCCGACAACCCTTCAGATCGAAGGCGCCAAGGACCACGTTATCGAATTCCATTCGCTGAGCAAAATGTTCAACATGACCGGCTGGCGGCTGGGCTTCGCCTGCGGCAGCCCGCAGGCAGTGGCCGCGCTGCAGACGCTGAAGAACAACATCGACAGCAAGCAGTTCGGCGCCATCAGTGAGGCCGGAGCCTATGCGCTGAACCATGTGGACAACAGCGAAACGATGGCCCTCTATCAGCGCCGCCGCGACCTGCTCTGCGACGGTCTGGCCGAGATCGGCTGGCATATCCCCAAGCCCAAGGCCACCCTGTTCGTCTGGGCTCCGGTGCCCAAGGCGGGCATGACGAGCGCTGAATTCTGCACCGCGCTGATTGAAAAAGCCGGCGTGGTGACCGTGCCCGGCAGCGGAGCCGGTCCGAGCGGGGAAGGCTATGTGCGCATGTCGCTCACCCTGAAGGGCGACGTGGATGGCGAGCGCTATGCGGAGGCGGCGCGCCGCATCAAAGAAGCTGGCCTTGTCTGAGAGCCGACTGACATTTGCTGAAGCGGAAGCCGCCCTGGCGGCCTTCCAAACCCGGGGCTGGCGGCTGGGGCTCGACCGCATGCAGGCCTACCTGCGCGAGCTGGGCTTGGCCGATTACACCTGGGGAAGCGCCCGGCCGCAGTACTTTCACGTCGCGGGGAGCAATGGAAAGGGCAGCGTCACCTGCTATTTGCAGGCGCTTCTCCATGCCCATGGCTTCAAGGTTGGCTCATGCTACAGCCCGTTTGTGCACACCGTGCGCGAGCGGGCTCAAATTAGGCTTGACCTGATTTCCGAAGAGGAGTTTGCCCGGCTCACCGTGCATCTACTGGAGGCGGGGAAGAAGCTGGAGGCCACTGAATTTGGCGGGCCCACCGAATTTGAAATGAAGACGGCGCTCGGCTTTTTGGCCTGGGCCAAAGCGGGCTGCGACGCCGTGGCCGTCGAGACCGGCCTGGGCGGGCGGCTCGATGCCACCAACGTGCTGGAGCCCGCGGTGAGCCTCATCACCAGCATTTCGCTGGACCACACTCAGCACTTGGGCGAGACGCTGGCGGAGATCGCAGGCGAAAAGGCGGGGATCATCAAGCCGGGCCGGCCAGTCGTGATGGGCGCCCTGCCTCTGGAGGCTGCCGCCGTGATTGAAGCCCGCGCGCAGGCGCTGGACTGCCCGATCTGGCGGCTAGGCCACGAGTTTGAGCGCTGGGGTGGCCCCTTGGCCATGACGGGCTCTTGGCAAACCGGCAATGCGGCGGTGGCCCTGGCGGGGCTGCGGGCGGCGGGCATCGAAATAGACATGCACAAGGCCGAAAAGGCTTTGGCGGAAGCTCGGCTGCCGGGGCGTTGCGAGCGCCGCGAGACCCCCAGTGGCGAGGCGCTTTTGGATGGCGCGCACAACGTGGAGTCGGCGCAGCTCTTGGCGGATTGGCTCTCGGGCCAGACTGGCTGGAGCGAGGGGTATGCGCTGGCATGGAGCGGCCTAACCGGGCACGACTCGGAGGGCGTGGTGAAGCTCTTGGCTCAAGGGGCAAAGGAGATCCGCGTGTTTCCGCTGGATGACCCCCGCGCGGTTCCGTTGGAGGCGCTGGAGGCGGCGGCTCGGGCCACGGGCAAGCCGGTGAGGGTGTTTGGCTC
>JBGSIR010000170.1:0-12120 GCA_041742415.1 Fimbriimonadaceae bacterium
ACAGGTTGAACATGCCGCTGAAATTGGCATGGAGCACAACCTAGGATTGACCTGCGATCCGGTAGGTGGACTGGTGCAGATTCCCTGCATTGAGCGCAACTCATTCGGCGCCCTCAAGGCCATCGCCGCTGCCCGCCTCGCCCTCCGCAGCCGCCCCTCCGACGCTCGCGTGAGCCTGGACCAGGCCATCGCCACTATGTGGCGCACGGCGCAGGACATGAACGAAAAGTACCGCGAAACCAGCGAAGGCGGCCTCGCGATCTCACTCGCTCTGCCGGAGTGCTGAAGTAACATTCAGAACATGACCGTCAAAATTCCCGAACCGCTTCAAGGTGTTTTGGATTCCAGTCCCGAAGTGCTGAGCGGAGCCGTGCGATTCAAGGGCACTCGGATCCATCTGCAAATCCTTTGGGATGCCCTGCTTGAAGGAATGGGGATCGACGAGTTTCTTGAGGACTATCCCGATGTCTCTCGCGAGCAGGCGCTGGCGGTTCTTTCTTGGCTTCAAGACTTGTCTCAGGACTCTTTTCCCATCGAACGAGCCAGCTAGTGCGGGTTCTTCTGGACAATTGCGTCGCCCGAAGATTCGGCCAACTGATCACGGAGCATGAAGTCCAGCATGCTCAAGAGCTTGGCTGGTCCACGCTTGATGATCGTGAGCTTGTATCCAGAGCCGAAACCGAGGGGTTTGACGTGCTTGTCACCATCGACCAGGGCATTCAGCACCAAGTTTCCTTTGCTGGACGGAGGATTGGGCTGATCACCCTCAAGCCAGAGCGATTCGTGATGGCGGGCTTGTCTGGCCTCGCGCCCAAGCTGCGTGAAGCACTCAAGGAGATTTTCCCGGGTGAATCTATTCTGCTGACATTGGAGTGAGGCAAGACGGCGCATTTTCCGGGCTTTGAAGCAAATACTGAAGGCTGAAAGGGAATCCGCCGATATGGGGAAGAGGGAAGCCTTATATGGACCTTGTGAGCCTGCGCATTCGCTTGGAGCGGAGCGAAAATCTGCCTGTGATGCCGCAGGCGGTGAGCTCGGTGCTGCGCATTGCCGACGACCCCGAGGCGAGCCCCAAGATGCTGGAGAACATCCTGGACAAGGACCCCGGCATCACGGCCAAGATTCTGCGGGTGGCCAACAGCGCCTACTACGGCTTTCCGCAGGTGAAGACCATCGGCCAGGCCATCAGCTTTTTGGGCATGGCCAGCATCCGCAGCGTGGTGCTGAGCGTGGCGTTTCAAAACATGCTCAAGGGCCGCAGCCAGGCGCCGGCTTTTGACAAGCTGGAGTATTGGCGCCACTGCCTGGGCACGGCCACCATTTGCCGCATTCTGGGCCGGCTGCGCATGCAGTCGAAGGCCGAAGAGCTCTACTGCGCGGGCATGATGCATGACATTGGCATGCTGGTGATGGACCGCTTTATGGGCCACGAATTCAACAAAGTCATCAAAGAGGCCAAGGCCGAAGGGGCTCCGATTCACTTGGTGATGAAGGACCGTCTGGGCTTTGACCATTTGGCCGTGGGCGAGATTTTGGCGGAGCGCTGGGGGCTCAGCGACCTGATCCGGCGGGCGATTGCCTATCACCTGGACCCGACGCAGGACGGCGAATATTACGAAGCAACATGCATCGTCTGCGCGGCCAATACGCTTTCGCACGAGGCCGGTCTGCCGAACCATGGGGACGGCATGGGCGTGGGCATCAGCCCCGAGGTGGCCAAGGCCATCGGGCTGCCGATTGCCCAGTTCCCGATTCTGCAGCAGGTGGCCGTGAACGAAGTCATCAAGGCGCAGGCCGCCTTCCACATCTGACCCGCAAAAAAAGCGCCCGGCCGATTTGGCCGAGCGCTTTCTAGTTGGTCAAAGGGTTGAGCTTTACTTGAGCTCGACCTTGGCGCCGGCTTCCTCGAGCTTCTTCTTGAGCTCTTCGGCAGCTTCTTTGCCGAGGGCTTCCTTGATCGGCTTGGGGGCGCTGTCGACGAGGTCCTTGGCTTCTTTGAGTCCAAGGCCGGTGGCTTCGCGAACGACCTTGATGACGTTGAGCTTGCCTGCGCCGGCTTCAACGAGGATGACGTCGAACTCGGTCTGCTCTTCAACAGCGGCGGCAGGGGCGTCTCCGGCGGCCATCATCATGGGCATGCCCATGGGGGCGGCGGCGGTGACGCCGAATTTATCTTCAAGAGCCGTCTTGAGCTCGCCGAGCTCGAGGGCGGTCATTCCGCTGATCTGTTCAACCAGGGCTTCGATGTTGGTGGACATTGTTGTTTGCGTTCCTAAGGGTCTGAATGGGTCGGTGAGAGAGACGAGAGCGAAGATGCGGCTTTAGGCCGCTTCTTCCTCCTTCTTTTTGTCTGCGACAGCGGCGATGGCCCGCACAGGGCCGGCGAGAACCTCGTTCAGCACGCTGACGACGCCGGTGACCGGCTCGTTCAGCAGACCGAGGATCTGCGAAATGAGGACTTCCTTCGAAGGCAGCTTGGACAAGGATTCGACCTGTTTGTCGGTCATTGCCTTGCCGCCAATCAGCGCGCCTTTCACAACGAGCTTCTTGCTGGAATCGCGAAAATCGACAATGGCTTTCGCCACCGCCGCTTCGTCCCCATAGAGATACGCCACCGCTGAGGGGCCAGAAGAGAGATCTTCAGGCAGGTTCTCAGCGTCGTCGCCGACAGCGATGCGGAAGAGGGTGTTCTTCACGACCTGCAGTTCGCCGCCCTTTTCTTTGAGGGTGGCGCGCAGGCCTTGGAGGTCCTGGACCTTGAGGCCCCGGTACTCCGTGAAGATCACTCCAGTGGCGCGGCTGTACCGCTCCTTGATCTTCTCAATCGTCTCCGCTTTTGCGGTTGTCGGCATGGATGGTTTTCCTTCCTTCCGAAATGAATCGGGCTCCCATAGCCGGGTGGCATGGGAGCCCGTCGATTTTCAGCCGCTCGGCCGCACGAGGCGGACAACGTCCTTAGGTCAACCTGACTTTCCGTTGCCGCCCCTCGGCAGGCTCCTTGCGGAATTGGGCCTCGCGGCCGCCTGCTGTCTCTGGAGAGCGAGAGAATTATAGCCGCCCAGGCCTTGAGGAGTGGGCCGAGCCCTGCCGACAATAGGACTCATGCGGATCGCCGCACGCACGGCTGTTTCACCCCAATGGGCGTTGGTGGAGTTCAAGGACCCCACCCCCATCAGCATGCAGATGTGCGCTCCCTTTTTGGAGGAGCGGCGCAGGCAGCAGGATGCGCTCTGGGCGCAGGACGAGCATTGGTCGGGCGGGTTCTATGCCTGCGCCGCCGACGGGCGCCTCTGGGCCCCCAGCCGCGACCCTTTCGAAGACCGCCTTGTGCGCAACTGGGCCCACCCCGAAACCCCCGCCTGGGCGCGGGAATGGGTGCGGGGCATGATTCAGCGGCGCGGAGCCTAGATAAAACCGGCCGCCCGTGGTTGTGATTCTGACTCGCCTGACCGTAGACTTCGGCGGGTGAGCACCAACTCCAAGCCGCCTCAGCTTCACAAATGGCTGATCATCATCGGGTGCGCTGTGGCGCTCTCATTTGTGGGAGTTGGACTTTGGGCGGCCTTCTTCCAGACAGCTTTCTTTAACATTGGCCGTAAGGTCGCGGAAACCTACGACGCGGAGCAGCAGCAGAGGCGGCAGGAGCTTCGAGAGTATCTTCGCCAAGTGGCGTCAAGATTGTCGCCCGAGATGCCGCTGGCAGAGGCTGAGGCCGCGCGGCATTCCTTTGTGGCGGAGCAGGGAGACGCTCTCGTTTGGGCCCCTTTTGGAGAGGGCAGGCATGTCACTCTGCTGGACTCTCCCCAAGACTTGGGCGGCGAAAACTACTGCGGCCTTTCTAGCCCTAATGCTCTTGGCCAATTGCTGGTCTGCGTGGAGGCGTTTTTTAATACTGATCAGCGTCTTTATGCGATTGATCTTGGCTCTGGGGACGCAAAGCTCGTCAAGCGAGTGGGCGAAAAGAAAACGCAGGGATTTGGCCCCGAATTGTATTCTCATTTAGCCCGGAACGTGCCGGCGGCGGCGGTCTGGCTGGAAGAGGACGCCGAGCAGACTCCCGGCGCCTATTATGTGCTGGCGAAGCCCGTGATTCACGACATGAAGGCGGGGACGCAGAAGACCTCGCCCGAAAGCGTCATCGATGGCCGCATGTGGCTCAGTCCGGACGGCCGCCGGCTCTATGGCATCGGCCTGGTCTCGCAGGACTATGCGAAATGGCTGACGACAAAGTATGGGTCACCGCCCGACGCAAACGCCGAGCCGCGCGGCCCGGCGCTGTTTCGTTGGCGAATCGACTCGGGGCGGGTGGAATGGCTGGAGCAGGCGTCAAGCTTTGGCATGACGAGCGATGAGAGGCCTTTGACATTGGTGAACTACGGAGAAGAGCCTCGCACAATCAGTCTTGAGACAAGTCAGGAGGTCTTCCACATGCCGCCCCGCGCCACAATCGCAAATGCTTGGGGCCTAGAAAATGGGCTTTGGTATGTTGAATCAGTTCCGCTTTTGAAGGACCTGGAGGAGAAGTCTGAAGCGTGCCACAGCGGCGGCGCTGTGCAGCCTGCGATTTTTCAAGCCCAAGAAGGCCGCGTCCGCCGCGCCGATCTTTGGGTTTGCATTGTTGATGATGGGCATGTTCACTCCTCGGCTGGCCCCTGGCCGGGCCCGGCCAAGCGGGTTAAGCCTGTCAAGTGACAGAGCGAATATTGCCTGAGCCCAACGGTCATAATTCGTCGTAGAGGTTCATAGGATGGGAGCGAAATGGCCGTGGATTGTGGCGGGATTGGGCCTGCTGATTACAGTGGGGATGGGAGTCGCCGCGGGCATTTGGGCAGCCAATGGCGGCCTGGATCGCCTGATGGAAGTGATGGGCGAAGAAGAGAGCGAGAGGCGGGACATTGCCCGACTTTCTCGCCGATTAAAGCTCCCGATTCCGATCGAGGCGAATAAGGTGGCTCAGGCTTCGGCCGTTTACATTCAAGACGGAGTTCTGTGGGCCAGGCCCTTTGCTGCAGCGCAGGCCAAGCCGGTTGTGTCTGATCCTTCAACATTGGGCTACAGCCGAGTCTGCTGCATGGTTGGTCCAGATCGACTGGGGCGCGTCGTGGGCTTTGGCTTTTTGGATGACGGCTCAGGCGAAGTCTTCCAAATTGACCTCGGCGCCGGCGAATTCTTGCCCTTAGTCAAGCAGGAAGATTCCAAAGATGATGTGGGCTATTGGCAGGCGCAGAAAGGCGATTTGACGGCGGTTTGGCTTCCGGATAAGGCCAGCAGCGCGGCGCTCATCCCGGTGGGCAAAGTTCAATTGTTTGATGGCTCCGGCAGATTGGTGAAGAAGCTTGGCGTGCCGACGGCTCAGCGCATTGTTCTCTCGAACGATGGAAAGACCCTCTTTGCCATCGTGCCGCGGTCACGCGCCTATGCGGAGTGGCACAAAGAGCGAAAGGGTCCGGCGCCTCAGAAGACGGGAACGCCGGAAACAGAGATGATCGCACGCATCGACATTGCGGACGAGTCAGTCACTGAGATCAGCCCTGGCTATGACTTCATGATTTCGTGGGATGAAAAGGTGCTCTTGGCCGATCTGGAAGATGATTCAAAGTTCCTGACGCTTGCCGGCAGAGACGGCAAGGAGATCCCCTGGTCCGAAAACATCCTTTGGACCACAGACATTGGCCACCAGGATCTGCTGCTTGGCCTGCATGTCCCGTGGCCCGACGAGGCCAGGGTTGCGCGCAGGACTTGTGAAGACGAGTACGGATCCATCGCTGCAATTGAGCCCAGCACATCCAAAGTTAAGATTTTGGACACGATCTGCTACATGGCGGGGCGGGGACCCGAGCTTTCGTTTGGCCCGTGGTCAGGCGAAGTGAAGGCGGTCAAAGGCCGCTAAACAACCTCAAGATCCGCCCACACCATAAAGTGATCGCTGGCGTAGCTGGCGCCCGCTTCGGTGCGGTCAATCACGGCTTGGCGCACCTTCAGCCACGGCGTTCGCCAGATACCATCAATGCGAGGGCCATCCACGCGGCCCGGTTGAAAGGCATTGAAGGTGCCCTGCGGGGCTGGGGCAAAGTCGATGGCGTCGCGCATGCCGGCGTCGGTGAAGTGCTTAAAGGCGGCGTGGCTGGGCTCCACATTGAAGTCGCCCATCAGGATGCGGTGGCGGGCCTGGGGGGTGAGCTCCTGCATGATGCGGGCAGATTCCACCCGGGCCTGCTGGCCGATGTGATCCCAATGAGTGCTGGCCACGGCAAAGTGCTGGTCGCCCTCGCGCAGGCGGGCCCAAACGGCGATGCGCGGAAGCGCGGCGTCCCAGCCCTTGCTCCCCGGCTGCTCGGGAGTCGGCGAAAGCCACATGACGCCGGTCTCCAAGACTTCAAAGCGGGGATGGACGTAAAGGGCGGTCCATTCGCCGGAGGTTCGGTCGGCGTCGCGGCCGGAGCCGATCAGCCGGTGCTCGGGCAGGCACTCTCGCAGAATCTCCTTCACGCTCCACTCCGGGGCTTCGCAGAGCCCAAAGAGGTCGGCCTTGGCCTCGCGGACCATGCGGAGGCAGGCGTCCCGGCGATGCGGCCAGGCGTTGGGGCCGTCGGCAAAGTCGGGGTTGCGTATGTTCAGGAAAACGGCGCGAAGGCTGCTCATTTCTCCACCTTCGTCATGGTGATGATTGTCTCTCGGGGCTCGCCGGCGGCGGTTTTGCCCTCCAGGCGAATGGTGATGACGTTCTCCTTGCGGCTGTATCCAATGCGGCTGGGAAAGTCGTTGGCGGGGTCGCTCCACACCACGCGGTTTGGCCCGATCTCGGCCATGGCAAAGGTGTGGGTTTTGCTGGGCAGGGTGATGGTGTAAGTCAGCTTGCCGTCGGTCTCGCTGATGTCCATGAATTCTTTCTGCATCAGGCGCCCGCTCGGGGCGATGATTCGGCTCACGCCCAGCACACACCCGCCGGCGGGGGCGTTGAAAATCTCCTCGACCTCTCCGCCAAAGGCCTTGCCCCGCCAGGCTCCCTCCATCCAGGAAAGATCGCTGATGGATGCAGTGGAAGCGAGGGCCACGGCGCCCAGCGCCAGAGTCAGGCTCATGCCTTCATCCTACCATACCCCTGGCATAATGCGGCCATGATTCAGGTGCGGCCTTGGCAGCCCGGCGACGAAGACCAGATCCGCCGGGTGGTGCGGCAGGTCTTTGATGAATACAAGTTTGCCTGGGATCCTTATGGCTATCATCAAGATTTGTACCGCCTGGATTCCAAATACGCCGGTTTTTGGGTGGCGCAGGAGCCGGGCGGAACCTTGGTCGGAGTCTGCGGCGTGAGCTGTTTTTCGCCCATCCCCGGCGAGCCAGGCCAGCTTGTGGAGCACAAGGGCGAGTTGCGCGTGGCCGGGGCGGACTGTGAGATGAAGCGGCTGTATGTGCTGGGCCGGGCGCGGGGCAAGGGTGTGGGGCGCCGTCTGGCTCAGGCCGCGCTCGAATTCGCGGCAGAGCGCGGCCAGACCCTGATGGAGATTTGGAGCGACAAGCTCTTCACCGAAGCTCACGGGCTCTACAAAGGGCTCGGCGCCGAGGTCGTGGGCGAGCGCATCGACTCCAGCCCCGACCAGGCCGAAGAGTGGGGCATGGCCCTTCCGCTGACTTCTCAAGCTCGGTTTTGAACCTGAAGATTCACCAGCCGAGCCACGATGACCGGCGGGTAGAGCATCCCAAACATCGCATGAACGATGGTGAGGCTGCGCGCAAGCGGTGAGACGGGCACCACGTCGCCAAAGCCGACCGTTGTCTGCGCCATAAAGCTGAAGTAGAGCAGTTCGGGCCGCTGGCTGATGCCCGACTGTAAAGGGTTGCTGAAGCTGCTGGGCGCCAATTCGGCCGACAGGCCATAGGCAAAGCTCATGATGACTCCGACAAGGATATAGACCGCGACTCCACCCCAAAGCTCGCGCTCGTTGATGGCGCGGTTGTCCATGAGATCCTTGATAATGGCAAAGGCCGTGACCGAGCCCATGGCAATGAAGCCCACATCGCCCAGCGCTGGAGCCAGCGGGTCAAGCCACGGATTCGCGGACAAGACACGCCCAGGCACAAAGCTGCAGAGGGCGAGCACGCCCCCAATGCCGCTCACCAAAAGCGGCCCGCGCGAATGGGGGTGGGTTCGTCGGTAGGTGCGGGCTATATAATAGTTTGCCGCCAAAAAACTAAAGGTAACGAGCACAATCACGGCCTGATAGAGCCCATCGAACTGCGGAGCTACGGCCTCGACCAAGCCAGGCAGCACCAGCATGGTCAGCGACATGATGACCAGCCACTTGTAGCCCACCCGGTGCATGCGGTCGGCGCCGCGGATGAGGCCGCGAATCTGCTGCACCTGCTTGGCTCCCAGTTTTCCCGCGCGTCTCATCGCCCCTCCCATCTTGGCTCATGCCGCCAGGGCGTAGACTAGGGAAATGATCCCCTATCGTCCGGTCCGGCCGACGCCTGACGAGACCCTGCAGAGCCTGAGCCGAGACTTGGACATCGCCGAGACACGGCGCAGCGTCCGCTTTTTTTCGTCCGAACCGGTGCCGCAGACGGCCATCGAACACGCCATCCAAATCGCCGGCACCGCCCCGAGCGGCGCCCACAAGCAGCCTTGGCGGTTCGTGGCGGTCAGCGATCCCGAACTCAAAGCCCGGATCCGCGAGGCCGCTGAGGAGGAGGAGAAGGAGTTCTATGAGCGCCGCGTGACCGAAGAGTGGCGCGAGGACCTGAAGCCCTTCGGCACCGACTTCGTGAAGGCCCACCTCACCGAAGCGCCGTGGATCATCGTTGTCTTTCGCGAGGACTACCGCATCGGCCCCGACGGCGAGCGGCAGAAAATCTACTACATGACCGAGTCGGTCGGCATCGCAGTGGGCTTTCTCATCCAGGCGCTCCACCGGGCCGGGCTCGCCACCCTCACCCACACTCCCGCGCCGATGACCTTTCTGCGCGAAGCCTGCGGCCGGCCGATCAACGAAAAGCCGTTCGTGCTGATGCCCGTTGGCTATCCGGCGCCCGACTGCGTTGTGCCAGACCTCCAGCGGAAGCCGCTGGAGGAGATTGCGGTCTTCAAAACCGGCGCCGACTAGGGCGTGCGGAACCAGCGCAGGCGGTGCTTTCCAATGTAGTTGGCGGGCGCCAGCTTGATCGGCCCATTAAGCCCCGCGGCCGATTCGGCTGGGGTCAGCACCAGCTTGTCGGGCAGCTCCCGGGCGTTCACGGTGTCCAGCTTAATCGAGGAAATCGGCCAAAAGATGCCGAAATCCACGTCAGCGCCGAGCCGATGGCGAGTGGCCAGCGTCAAGGTAGAGTCACCTACGGCTTGGTAGTAGGGCTGGCCCACACCGGAGCCCGCGGCGGACTCTGAGTCGGGCATGTAGCCCGCGATCTTCCAGTTCGTCCGAACGGTCGAAAGGGCCACCGGAACGATCAGCCGCTCGCCCGGCGTTCTCGGCAGGGCGATGGGGCCGGTGGGCAGGATCTCCTTCTGGAACTTGATCTCCATGGACTGCCACGCGGCATTTGCAACCGGCTTGCCGCCGGGCTTGCGGCGGATTTCGATGTAGGCCATGGCCGGGCGGCGGCGGAAGTAGGGCGCCGGAGTGCCCCAGGTCTCGGGAATCGCGGCGTCGAAGGGAGCCGGCTTGCCAAGCTGGCCAATGAAGTCTTTCATCGCGGATTGAGCGGGGCCGCGCATGGCCTCGGCGGTCGCCATGGTCGCCATCGGGTTCAATCCGGCATCTGAAATGGCCACACCTGTGGCCTGCTCAATGGCCATATCGACGATGGTCGCTGCCAGATAGTCTGTGCCTCGGCTGTAAAGCTCGTCGATGTTGGGCAGGGTGGGGGGAATGCCGCAGTAGGCCAGGGCGAAGTTGAGGCCCTGAAGCATGGCGGCCCGCGCGGCGGGGGAAATCTTGGCTCCGGTGACCTTCTCCAGCCCATCGGCGAGGCTGTTCACCAGGCCAAGCTTGGCCGCGGCAAAGGTGCCTGAAGTCTGGTTGAGGCTGGCTGAAAGCACCTCCCACAGCTCCTGGCTCCACTTTTTGTCTGACTTGATCAGGTTGGCGACATAGGGCAGATAGTAGGTTTCGCCGAGGCTGAGGTTGGTGACCTTGCCGCGGTCATAGCCGACCGCGGCGCCGGTGCGGCAGATGAAGTACTGCGCGGCGTCGGCGTCATCCGTGAACTTGGGCGGAATGTAGCTGAGCAGGCGCACTTCGTAGGCGGCCTGGATGGCTTTGCGCGCGGATTCGGCGTCCTTGGCCAGGGTCTGGCCCTTGGCTTCGGCATCGAACTGCTTAGTCTTGAAGACTTTGTCGGCCCCCGCCTGCACCTGCTCGGCGGCGGTGCCATCCACCAAAAAGTGAACCCAGTTGGAGGGCGGAGCCAGGGGGGTGCGGGCCGAGCCGCGTTCGCTCACCGGAATCGCCCTCACATAGAACGATTCGCCGGCCTTGGCCTGGGCGGCTTTTGGCAGGACAGCTTCAAAATTGCAGTACCGGGCGCCGGCAGTCACCTGCAAGAACCCGGTGGCGGCGGGGTCAGCGTAGGGAATGGGGATCGCCTGAAGAAACTTGGCGTCGTCTGCCGCCGCCGGAGTCGTGCGCACCGGCGCCGCAATGATCTCCTCCGAAAGCAGTCCGGCCGGCTTCTCCCACCCGGCAAAGGGGGGCAGGGAAGACGCCGCGCTGGGCTGGGAGGCGATTTGAAGCAGGATGCGGGGCGCGTTGGGCGGCACATCCTGCAGGCGCATGAGGAACGACACCGGCGCGGTGGGCGACCGGTTGACGTATTTGCTGGCATCGCTGGGCGGAAAAGCGCTGCCCAAGTTCTGCCAGGCCGTTTTTTGGACCTGGAGAATAACCCGAGGCTCGGGGCGCTTGAGCCCGTCCATCAGCTTTCCCCAAGCGGCCTGCTCTCCAGGGCCAAACTTGACGTCGCCCAAAACCGGCGGCTTGTTGAGGCTGGGCGGGCTGAACTGCGCTGAGGCTGCGCCGCCTGCGGCAAACAAAACTAAGGTCGGACACAAGCGGAGGCGCATCGTCTTTTTGGACGATGCGCCTCCGGTCTCTGTTTCGCAGAAAGGTTCAACAGCCGGCGCAGGGCTCGGGGCCCGGGCCGACGCGGGCCAGGATGCGGCGGAGCTGCTTGTGCGCTCGGTGGAGCCTCGACCGGATGGTGCCGACCGGGGCGTCGAACTCCTCCGCGATCTCCTTGTAGGGAATTTGCATCACGTCGGCCATCCACACCAGGCGGCGCTGCTCTTCGCTGAGCTGCTCCAGGCTGGCCTGCATCTCTTCGCTGAGGGCGTTTTCCAAAAGGATGTCCTCGGCGTTGGGCTGCTGGTCGGCGGTTTCGAACTGCAGGGAGTCGTCGATGCCGTCCACACGGAGCGGCGCGTCGAAGGAGACCGCCTGCACCCGGCGCGACTTGCGTCGGCGGAGGTCCAGATAGAGGCGGGTGACGATGCGGAAGATCCAATTCTCAAAGGGCTTGTCGCCCTCGTAGGAATCGAAGCTGCGGTAGGCGCGCACGAAGGCCTCTTGGGTGAGGTCCTCGGCATCGGCCCGGTTGTTGGCCATGCGATAGGCCAGCCGGTACACCTTGTGATAGGTTGCCGACATCAGCTCGTTGAAGCGGGTGTCGGGGGTGGGGTTCATGGGAGCAGCACTCATTTCCATTGGCCTCGTGGGTTCCTTGCAGATACAAACACAATCCATCCCCGAACTGTTCCCGGGATAGTGCCCCAGTCCCAGCTTTCCTGCGAGATTCTTAGGCCTCGCCTTGATCTTTCTTATATTCAATCACGTTCGGGTGCTCCCAGTTGATGAAAAGCACCGAGTAGTCATGCGGCTCGCCCCGCCGCTTCTCCACCACGATGGAGCCGGTTTCGCGCAGCTCAGCCAGGATGTCCTTGCGCTCATCCTCCTCCAGGTGCGGCATCTCGGCGCGCAGCTTGTGCAGGAAGGGCGAGACCCAGACCTCGGGCTTGTCGCCATAGCTCTCGACCAGGATCTGCAGAGCCTCCAGAGTGAGGGTGTCGGTGATGACCTCGCAGTCGGCAAAGGGCTCGGTGGGTCCGGCGGAGGCTTCGGCTGCGGC
>JBGSIR010000171.1:0-2416 GCA_041742415.1 Fimbriimonadaceae bacterium
CCCCGCGCGGGCTGGACACCGACCCGGCGGCGACCGCCCTCACCATCCTTGGCCCCGAAGGCGCCGGGCCGGTGCTGCGGGCCATCGGCGGTCAGGCCTTCTTCCGCGTGCTCGCCGAGTAACCTCTCGGCCATGTCCGCACATCCGCATCGCCGGTTCAATCCTCTCACCGGGGACTGGGTGCTGGTGAGCCCGCACCGGGCGCAGCGGCCTTGGCAGGGGCAGCGTGAGCTTTCGTTTGACGACCGCCCGGCCTACGACCCCGACTGCTATCTCTGCCCAGGGAACGAGCGGGCGGGCGGGGACCGGAATCCCGACTATGCCGCGGGCTATGTCTTTGCCAACGACTTTCCCGCGCTGCTTGATGAGCCGGCTCCGGCCCCGAGTGAGGAGGCCGGCAGTCCGCTCTTCCGCTCGCAGGCGGTGCGCGGCGAGTGCCGGGTCATCTGCTATTCCCCCCGCCACGACTTGACCCTGGCCGACATGGAAGAGTCCGAGATCGCCGGGGTGGTGGATCTGTGGCAGGGGCAGACCGCCGAGCTGGGAGCCAAGTGGCGCTGGGTGCAGGTGTTTGAAAACAAGGGCGCCGCGATGGGATGCAGCAACCCCCACCCGCATGGCCAAATCTGGGCCGGAGACTGGATTCCTGAAATCGCGGCCCGCGAGGACGAGCGCCAGCGCGAGTGGCTGGCCGAGCATGGCCAGGCCCTTCTCATGCAGTACCTGAGCCAAGAGCTGGCCGCCGGTGAGCGGGTTGTGGACCAGAACGACGGCTGGGCGGCGATTGTGCCGTTTTGGGCGCTGTGGCCTTTCGAGCTGATCATTCTGCCCAAGCGCCGCCGCGCCCGGCTCACCGACCTCGGAGAAGACGAGAAGGCCTCCCTGGCGGCGCTGCTCAAGGAGACTTTGGCTCGATGCGACCGGCTCTTCGGATGCTCCTTCCCCTACAGCATGGGGTGGCATGGAGCGCCCTTCGATGGCCGCTCCACCGAGGCCTGGACCCTGCACGCCCACAGCTTTCCGCCGCTCCTGCGCAGCGCCAGCGTGCGCAAGTTCATGGTGGGCTACGAGATGCTCGGCGAGCCCCAGCGCGATCTCACGCCTGAGCAGGCGGCTGAGCGGCTTCGCATGGCGTGATCGGCCGCTTGTTGTGCCCTGCGGTCTAGGAAGGGCACAGGTGACTCAGTCAAAGGGCCCCGAGAGAGCAGTCTTAACATTCTCTTAACATTCACCCCAGGAAATATGAAGATATTCCGCCCTTATGGGCGGGGGAGTGCCTTCACCATGTCCACCCAAGTGCGCAGGGCTTTCACACTCATCGAGCTTCTCGTTGTGATCGCCATCATCGCCATCCTGGCCGCCATCCTCTTCCCGGTCTTCGCTCAGGCGAAGGCTGCCGCGAAGCAGACGGCCAACCTGAACCAGCTCAAGCAGCTCGCCATCGGCGGCCAGCTCTACGCGGCCGACTTTGACGATATGCTGATGCAGGATCCTCTGTTCGATTTCTGCCCCTCCGACCCGACGCAGAGCGTGGGCGCCATCGACCGCTGGGGCAACTACTACTGGCCCTGGCTTCTTGAGCCGTATGTGAAGCAGAAGGCTAAGGCCACTTCGGGCGAGAAGGGCTTCTTCTGGTCGCCGCTTGCCCCGGAAGGCAACCCGAGCTCCCTTGATGGCGACCGCGCGGCCTGCATTTGGCCGCAGCCGGCCCAGAGCTGGGGCCTGGAGTGCACTTCGCTGAATGGCGGAACCTGCGAGGCCATCGCTTACTGGTCCAGCTATGCCTACAACGAGCATATCGGCGACTGGCAGGACGCCGGCGCTGGCAACCTGACTTCATGGGAGACCCCCGCTGAGTCGTTCTTCCTTCTTGAGGCCACTGACTCAGAGATCGAGGGCGACGAGCTGGACGAGCTCTACAGCCGCAAGGGCGCCTGCTCCAACTATCCTGACTCCGACAACGCTGACGCCACGGGCGGCGGCCACAACGACGGCACGACCATCGCCTACCTTGACGGCCACGCCAAGTGGCGCAAGACCACATGGGGCGCCAATGGCGAGTGCACGCTCGACAGCCGAGGCAACCCGGGTCTGGAGTGGCCGCCTTCCACCCGCGGAGGCAACAACGTCCGCATGAAGGGCTGGACCCCGGTCACCGAGCCCGAGCGCCGCTACTAAGCCAGACTCTGGCAAAGCCGAAGGGCCGCCTCTCCCCATCGACGGGAAGGGCGGCCCTTTTTGCGTCAAGGCGCTACACTTCGCGCCATGACATTCGGAGTGGTTGGCCTCGGGAGAATCGGCGGAGGGCTGGCGCTGCAGGCCCTGGCCAAGGGGCACAGCGCGGTGGGCTTCGACCCGGGCGATGGGCTGGCAGAGCTGGCAGACAGCGGGCTGGAGCGGGCCGAGAGCCTGGCTG
>JBGSIR010000172.1:0-3437 GCA_041742415.1 Fimbriimonadaceae bacterium
GCCCCCAGGCCGGCCCCGCCGGCCGCGCGGACGCCCCAGCCTGCCCCCCAAAACACCATCGACCGCGAAAAGGGCGCCGAGGCCATCGCAGAGGTCTGGGGAGGCCTCAAGGGAGCCCAGCTCGCCGAAATCTCCGCGAACTACGCCCCCGGCGACCTCGCGCGCATCATCTCGAAAATGGACGCCCGCAAGGCCGCCGAACTCCTCGCCGCCCTGGACCCCGAGCGGGCCGGAGCCGTGAGCCGGGAGATCGAGCGCCAAGCCTCCATCGTCCCCCCAGAGGGCTCATAGTTCCCCCGCGCTCGCACGCGCCGAAGGTATCCTCTTCTTTCTGCGCCCGGCCGTAGCTCAGTGGATAGAGCACTGGTCTTCGGAACCAGGTGTCGGGGGTTCGAATCCCTTCGGCCGGGCCATTCCCTTTCTGCCATGCGGCTCATCCACGGCCATCCCGTTTTTGGGGTCGAACTGGACGCCCAGAGCCGCTGCGCCCACTGGCATTCCCCGCTCGACATCGTGGCCATCCGCCACGCCTGCTGCGGCGAGTTCTATGCCTGCGCCCAGTGCCACGAAGAACTGAGCGGCCACGAGGCGGCGGTTTGGCCTCTGGAATCGTTCTCGGAAAGGGCCATCTTGTGCGGCGCCTGCGGCGCGGTCCATACCATCGCCGCCTATCTGAACTGCGAAGACCACTGCCCCTCCTGCTCCACCCCCTTCAACCCCGGGTGCCGGAGGCATCGGCATCTTTACTTCGAGAACTAAGCCCGCGTCCCCGGCTTGACCGCCGGGATGCCCGCCAGGAGGTCGTCTTTAGTGCGTGATCGCGCCGAATGGCTTTGTGTCCTTCAAGATTGCCTTCCAGGCCTTGCTTGCGGTCAAGACGATGTTCTTGCGTTCGCTAGCAGACTGGGCTTCTTCGCCGCTAATTCCATCCAAGAGTCCTCCAACCTCCACCATCATGCTCGGAGGATTGCCAGCGATGGGACTGGGTCGCCAAGTGTCTGGCTATGCAACGCCCTGTCAGGCGCAGGCATACTAGAGGAATGAGGGTGAGCGTTGCCGTTCTCGCCGATGGGGCGAATGCCATTAACGGTCGCCTGAGCGTAATCGGGATTACTGACCGCCTCAATGCCAAAGTGCTTCCTACAGCCATTGGGCACACCTTTCTTGCTGTTCAGGTTCGAATGGAGGGAAACGACGATGTGATGGGCTTTCAAGGCAAGGTGCTTTTTTGCACACCTTCGCCAGGCGAGGATCCGGCACTGATCGCGGACCTCACTCTTCCAGTGGAGCACGGAGAGCGAGACGTGAGGCGGGTCAACATCGTTCTCCCGCTGTTCGGCATCCCGCTCAATTCAGAGGGCGACTACGAGATCCGTGTTCAAACGGACGCATATGAAGACGTGGTGGTGCCGTTCGAAGTGCGGCTACAGGCCTCAGGTGAGCCTTCGGATGACAATTAACTCTCGAATAAAACAGGGATCAGCCCTTGAACGGTCGATCGCCAGCTCCGGATTATCTAATCGGAGTGTTTGGGGTAATATTGTACATCTCGGGCCCAGGAATTCGGCGGCAAATACCCAAACAGACTCGAACACGGACCTACAGGCTGTGAAAGTGACGCCGATGATCAGGACATTGGGGGGCCGAAAGATGCTAAACGAGTTGTCAAGGGAGCTGAAGGCACAAGGTGCGCCCGACAAGATGCCAGAAGGCTTCCAGTTCTACCTTGGCATCCTTCCAATCCTTGAGCGGCATGGGAACCTGCTCATTGAGGCGGACTTTGAAGACGACGAATTGGATCCGTGCATTTGCGTCGCCTTAAAGACCGCGTCACGGTGCTTGGATATCCGTATCCGTGATGACGCTGAGCTTTTCCTGTCCGTATTGCGATCCAGGAAATGTGCTGACTTCGTGTCCTTTGATTTTCACGACACTGTTCAGCTTGAATCGGCTTTTCGCTGGCTAAGAGAAGATGCCGCTTGATCCCACCGCCAAGCTTCGAAAGGCTGATTGCTGGCTTCGTGTTGGCGGCGCGGACAAAGAGCATAGCAAGAAAGACCCTGATAACAATCGGTGCTTTCCCGGCAAGGCCTTAATCAGGTTTGACGACGAAGTCAAAGGAACGATGAGCGTGGACCATTCGGACCGAGAGTATGGAGACTGCAAAATGGGCCGGGGCTATAATTTTTTTGTTGCTGGCATTCCTCAAAGCACTGTTGCAGAAGCGCGGCACAATGACTGGATAGTTAAGGCTATTCATGCCCCTGAAGATGCTTGCCCTCCCAGGCCACCGAATCCATTCCATCACAACCTGACTGCACACTTCGATGGGCCTGGAGACGCACCGCCAATCAGGAAGCGGATCCTTGACGGACTCAGGGACAGGTTCGTTCGGCAATGCGTCATTCTTGATCCAGCCGAAATGGCTGATTCTAGCGATGATCCGTGTGAATGTAAAGGCACGAGCCAGCAACCAGCTTATACCAGCTAGACTAGAATAGGCCATGTCTCAGCCGCCCCGCATCCCGCCGCGCCCCGTCATACCGCCACCCATGCCGCCCGGCGAGCCGAAGAGTGGGGGGATTTCCTGGGGTAAGGCCTTCCTGATCAGCGGCATCAGCCTCGCTGGGTTCTGCGTTCTGCTGATGTTCGGCACGGCGGTGATGGGGAACGTTGGGCGGCCCGCCGAGACTGTGCAAGAAGCCATGCCTGCGGCTAAAGCCCCCGCCCCAGAACAGGTGACGGAGCCGCCCGTTCTGGCAAAGCTGGATGTCAAGTCGTTGTTCTACAAGTCACCAAAGGAGGTCGAGGCCATCTTGGGCAAAGTGGTTGAGGTCACGCCCATCAAGGTTGATGAATCCACAAGTGGAATGACACCTGGTGAATTTAGGGATTATGATTGGCAAGGCGCCAGCCTGCCAATCCTGACTAGGTTCTATCGTGGTCAACTTGTCTTCATTCAAATTGATACCAAGAGGGGCTATTCTTCACCAACTCAGGCGCTCCAGGATTTTGGAATCGATCCCTCGCCCGTCCGTCCACGCATATCAAACGAATACACTTCACGATGGACAGCCAAGATTGATGGAGTTTTATTCAAGGACGCAAGCGCATACCGGGCCGATGACAAGAATCCATACAACATAGTCCGCTTTGAGGTCGCCGACCCCGACTAGCCCTAAGCCTTAATCGAGCCTCCATGGTTTCCTGAGCTTCACGAAAGGAGCCCCCGGTCTGGCCGGCAGTATTGATTCGAGCTGGTAAAGGCAGACAACTAAGCCCGCGTCCCCGGCTTGACCGCCGGGGTGCCCGCCAAGTGCTCAGGCAGATCATCCGCCGCCCAAGACTGCGCCGAGACGCGGTGGGCGGCGAAGACGGGGACGCCGAAATCAACCGGCTCGGGCGAGCGGTCGATGAGGAGGGCGGCGGCGGCGGGG
>JBGSIR010000173.1:0-6864 GCA_041742415.1 Fimbriimonadaceae bacterium
CTTCGACCCCGCCTACCCCAGCAGCCCACTCACGCCGCTCTACGGCGCCGCCGGCTGCGCGGCCAACCTTGAGCTGACCCGCGCGCTGCTGGAGGCCGGAGCGAATCCGAACGACAACGAGTCGGTCTACCACGCCTGCGAGCACGATCGGCCCGAGCTGCTGGAGCTTCTGTTTGAGTTCGGAGCGCACTGGAAGGGAACGAACGCGCTGAATCGCCTGCTGGACTTTGGCCGGCCAGAGATGCTGAAGACCGCCCTTCGCCTCGGCGCCATGGAGATCTTTGACGAGGCCACCCTCTCGCAGGCCATCCGTCGAAACTCCAGCCCGGAGATCATGCAGATCCTGCTGGATGCGGCGGAGGGCCGGGGAGTGGGGCATGCGCGGCTTATGGCGATCATGCATGGCCGGCTCGATTTGATTGACCTCTTGGGTGGGGTGCAGTCAGACCGGGAGCGGTTCCTGATCACGGCGGCATCGGGAGACTATGAGGCCGCCCTGGCCCTGCGTCCCGAGGGCTGGGAGCCGACTCCCGAGGAGAGCGTGATGCTCCCGCATCTCGCATCGGCTCGCCAAGGGAAAGGAGCCCTCACCCTCGCCCGCTTGGGCTGGCCCCTGGAGGCCAAAGCCGGCTTCGATGCCAGCGCTCTGAACCATGCGGTGTTTTGGGGGGATGCTGAGCTGGTGCGCGGGCTGCTCGCACTCGGGGCCGATTGGCGAAGCCGACACGGTTACGATGACAACTGCGTTGGATCGCTTCACTTTGGCTCTCGTGAAATCAAAGCGGGTGACTATCGGGCTGTGGCAGAAGCTTTGGCCGAAGCCGGCGCCGATGTAAACCCCGAAGACTACTGACCGCAATTGCGGGCGGCATAAAACTGCGCCGCCCGCCCATCTTTCAAAGTCACTCTGACCCGCGCATAAGGCTCGCCTTCATAAGCATCCAAGGCGGGCCAATCTTCTTCGAGCAGGTGAAGAACAAGGCCATCCAGCTCACCTCCATCGGAGGGAACAGCGACCGGATGAACGTCGTGGCCGGCGATTTCGGCCGCTTCGGCCCTCACCTTGATCCACTCTTTGCGCCAGCCCATAAGAGAGGCGGGCTCGCCAAAAACTTCCCGCCCCAGCACCCTGCGCTGAACCTCAGGGTCGCGCAGGGTGCCGTAGACGAAGAGAAGGGGCATCAGTCTCAGATGTAGGCCGGAACCACCATCTGGTGGGTCTTGGAGGACTGTTCGGCGGCTTCGATCACGCTGATGACGCGGCGGCTCTGCTCGGCCTTCACCAAAAGGTCAGCATCGTTCACCAAGTGGTCAAAGAGGTTCTTGTAGTAATCGCCCCACGGAGATTCGCCGTAGCGGACTTCAAATCCTGCGACATGGCCTTGATGGTCCACCTTCACCTCCACCGGGTCGCCCCAGCTCTTGCGCTGCAGGCCGCCTTTGGTGCCCAGCACGCGCCAGAAGTTCTTCGGCATCGCGTTCAACTGGCTCACTTCAATGGTGGCCGTGACGCCATTCTTGAACTTGATGAGCATGTGGCCATGGTCCTCGTTGGTGACTCCGGGCCAGGCGCCGGTCCAAAGGCTGCCGGTGACGCCGGTGATCTCGCTGTTCACCAGTTGGAGGGTCCAGTCCACCATGTGGGCGCCCCAGTCAAAGAGGATGCCTCCGCTGATCTCCTTGCTGCTGCGCCACCAGTCGCCCGGGTGGCCGAAGCCGCCGATGGAGAGCTCGATGTGCACGATGTCTCCGATGAGGCCCTTTTGAATGATGTCCTTCTTGGCGAGGAAGTCGGCGTCCCAGCGGCGGTTCTGATATACGCTGAGCATGACGTTGTTGGCCTTGGCGGCGGCGATCATGCGGTCGGCTTCGGCCACGCTCAGGCACATCGGCTTTTCCACCACGACATGCTTTCCGGCTTCGGCGCACTGCACCGCGACGTCGGCGTGAAGGTTGTGGGGCAGGATGACGGTGACCAGGTCAACTTCCTTGTCGGCCAAAAGCTCCTCGGTGGCGCTGTAGGTGCGGATGCCGGGCCACTCTTCTTGGGCGGCGGCGGTGCGGTCGGCGTTCGTGTCGCATGCGGCGACGAATTCCATGCCGGCGTCCACCATTTGCTTGCCGTGGGTTTTGCCCATGTCGAAGGCGCCGCCGTAGCCGATCACGGCGCTGCGGATGCTTTTTGTGCTGCCCATTTCGTGCATCAGTTTAGGACTGTGGCGGGCCCTGTCCCGGGCCTCTCGGGAATGCGAACTTCGCCCGCTGCGGTCAGCAGGCCGTCGGACAAAGTCAGGGTGTCCACGGCGATGGCTCCGGCCAGCCCCAAGTCCTTGTTCAGGTCGATGATTGGGTTCATCACCTTGAGCACCGCATCGGCCGCCGGACCCTCCACCGCCTCATCGCGGAACCAGATTTTCGCCCGGGTCAGCCATACCTGGCTGCCTTCACGCACCTCCAGCGCGGCCTGCACCCGAAAGGGCGTTTTGACAATCAGAAACTCGCCATCGCCGGCTACGGTCGCCTGACCATCGGACAGGGTCACGGTGCAGCTCTTGATCTCCCGCACTTTGCTGGGAATCCAAGCGGCCAGGTCCTCCTGCCGCACCGCCACTTGGCCCCGCCCGACTCCGCTTTTGCTCAGCACCAGCTCGCCCGGACCGGTGGCGGCGCCGAGGTCAAACCGCGAGCCGCGAATATCCGCCGTCAGCTCCTGCACCTGCAGTCCGCGCAGGCGAAAGTCGCTCAGCCTCAGCTCCAGCAGGCTCAGCTTGCCGAATTGGCTGCGGTCGGGCTCGGTGAAGAGGGGAAGGCCCTCCAGTGAAAATTGTGAGGCGGTGATGCGGGCGCGGTCCACGCGGCCCCACTCCAGTCCGGTGCGCACGACCACCTTGACCTTCTTGTCTGGCCCTTCGAGCCTTTCGGCCACGGCCCGGGCAGCCCGGCGCTCAAAGCTTTCGATTCCGGCTTCGCGCGCGCCAAAGAAAACCGCCAGCCCCAGCATCAGCCACTTCACAGACCCTATGATGGCGGAACGGGGCCCAGGGGCGAGGCGTCTGCGTTCTTTGAGAGATCGTTATGCTCCCCATGGCCCCCCTCCTTGCCTCCATTCCCACCGAATCGGCCCTCACCATCTACAACGGCGGCTTTGCCCTTGTGCGCGAAGTGCGCCCGATTGAGCTGAGCAGCGGCACGCAGTCTGTGCGCGTGGAAGGCGTGGCCCAGACTATCGAAGCCGACAGCGTGAGCATCCGCTCGCTGAACCGACCAGGCTCCTTCTCGGTGCTGGAGCAGAACTACCAGTACGACCTCATCAGCCCGGAGGCGATTTTGAACAAGGCCGTGGGCCAGCGCATCACATTTCGACGCGTGCATCCCGACGGGCGCACCGAAGCGGTGACCGGCGAGCTTCTGAGCGCGCCCTTTGCGGTGATCAGCCAGGGCGGCGGCAGCCAGTCCAGCTCCTACAACGGCATGGTCATCCGCACGGATGACGGCCGCATCATCCTCAACCCTTCGGGCGAAATCGAAGTGAGCAGCCTGCCCGCGGGACTCATCTCGCGGCCTTCGCTGCTCTGGATGCTGCAGAGCCAAACCGCTGGCGAACAGCGGATCGAGCTGAGCTACCTGGCCCAACAGATTTCATGGACCAGCAACTACGTTTTGAACCTGGACGCGGGCGGCAAGGTCGGCGCGCTCAAGGGCTGGGTCACCATCAACAACAACACGGGCGCCACCTTCAAAGACGCCAAGCTGAAGCTGCTTGCGGGCGAAGTGCGCCGCGCTCAGCCCGTTCAGCCGCCTGGCCGGGCGATGATGCGCATGGCCGCTGGAATGGCCGAAGACGCCTTTGCCGCCGAGGCCTTTGGCGACTATCACCTCTACACCCTGCAGCGCCCGGCCACCGTGGCGAACCGCGAGATCAAGCAGATCAGCCTTTTGGAAGCGCCGACCGTGCCGGTGACCAAGCGGCTTGTGTTCGACTTTGCCTTTCGCATGGGCGGCCCGCAGGAAGGGGAAGTGGGTTCTGGCCCGGTGAAGCCGACCATCAACTTCGAGCTGGAGAATGATGAAGCCTCCGGCCTGGGCATGGCCCTTCCGGCGGGCACATTCAAGATCTTCCAGCAGGATTCCAGCGGCGCGCCGCAGATGCTGGGCGAAGACCGCATCGGCCACACTCCCCGCAACGAGCGGCTGAAGCTCACCGTGGGCGAGGCCTTCGATGTAGTGGGCGAATGGAAGCGCACCAGCTTTGAATGGCTCCAGCGCGCCCTCCGCAGCCGCACCCGAGAGGTCATCGAGATCGAGCTCCGCAACCGCAAGGAGACCGCCGAGACCGTCGATGTGATCGAGCGCCTGGGCGGCGAATGGACGCTGAGCGGCCACACCGATGAGTTCGAAAAGCTGGACGCCAACGCCATCCGCTTCCGCGTCGCGCTCAAGCCGAACGAAGTCCGCAAAGTCCGATACACCGTCGAAACGGCCTGGTAAGGAGCGCAAAAACGGCCTGGAATCCATGTGGATTCCAGGCCGTTCAGCCTTCAGCTTATGGTGCCCAGGAGAGGACTCGAACCTCCACTCCCTTGCGAGAACTAGTACCTGAAACTAGCGCGTCTACCGATTCCGCCACCTGGGCAGGTGAGCTTCATAGTATGGCCTGAGCCAAAATCGGGCTGGGACGTTCGGAGCAAAGGCGCGCGCAGATCGAAGGGAAGAAGCCGCTTCTTTTGTGGAATGACCTCTTAGAATGTTGAGCGGAGAGGTCTTCATTCAGCAGGGGCTCATCGATGAGACCCAGCTGGAGCAGGCCCTGGATGCGCAGCGGGACCGCGGGGAGGAGATTCCGATTGGCCGGCTTTTGGTCGAGCTCGGGATGATCCAAGAGCGCGACCGCGTGCAGGCGATGGGCGAGATTTGGGGCATTGGCTACATTGACGTGGCCCTTGCGGAGCCCCAGCCCGAGGCCCTGCGCGCGATCAGCTACTCCTTTGCCCGCCGATTCCGCTGCCTGCCTCTGGAGCTGGAGAACGACTGCCTCAAGGTGGCCATGGCGAACCCCATGGACGTCTTTGTGGTGGACGAGCTGCGGAGCGAAACCCGCTGCGAGATCGAGGCGCTCATCGCGGTGGAGGGCGACCTGGAGGAGGCCATCTCCCGCCACTACCGCCAGGCCACCGACGTGCGCGAGGAGGTTCGCGGGGCGCTGGACGACTTGGGCGCCGACATCACCCTGGCTCCCGACGCCCGCGACCGCGAGCCCACCGAGGCCGAGCTGCGCGAGATGGGCGAAGAGGCCCCCATCATACGGCTGGCCAACCTTATCATCAGCCAGGCGATTGCCGATGGCGCCAGCGACATCCACATCGAGCCCCGCCGCAGCCTGGTGGTGGTGCGCAGCCGAGTGGATGGCGTGATGCAGGAGGTGATGACCCTGCCGAGCCAAGTCTCCAGCTCAATCACCTCGCGCTTCAAGATTCTCTCGAACCTCGACATCGCCGAAAAGCGCAAGCCGCAGGACAGCCGCATCTCGGCGCGGGTGAATGGCAAGGAGTACGACTTCCGCGTCTCCACGCTGCCCGTGGTCTATGGCGAAAAAATCGTCATGCGCGTGCTGGACAAGGCGGGCATTTCGATCGGCCTGGCCAAGCTCGGCTTTCTGCCGCACAACCTCAAGCTGCTCAAGGACATGGCCAGCCGGAGCTATGGCATCGTGCTGGTTACCGGCCCCACCGGCAGCGGAAAATCGACCTCGCTCTATTCGCTGCTGAACGAGGCCAACGATGGGCGCAGCAACATCATCACCATCGAAGACCCGGTGGAATATGAGCTGGACGACATCAACCAGTGCTCGGTGAACCCCCGCGCCGGGATGACCTTTGCGGCGGGTCTGCGCGCCATGCTTCGCCAGGACCCCGACGTGATCATGGTCGGCGAAATGCGGGACCATGAGACGGCAACGATCGCCATGGAGGCCGCGCTCACGGGCCACCTCGTTTTCAGCACACTGCACACCAACGACGCCCCCGGCGCCGCAACCCGATTGATGGAGATGGGCGTGGAGCCGTTCCTCATCTCCAGCGCCGTCGTGGGTGTGCTTGCCCAGCGGCTGGTGCGGGTGCTCTGCCCGCACTGCAAGGCCGAAGAGCCGGTGAGCGCGGACATGGTGCGCCAGCACGGCTTCCAGATTCCCGAGGGGCTGGAACTGGATGAAGAGGGGCGGATGCTGATGTCCACGCCTGTGGGCTGCTCCAAGTGCCGAAACCTGGGCTATCGCGGCCGCACCGGCGTGCACGAGCTGATGATGATGTCGGACGAGATCCGCGACCTCATCCTAAAGCGGGAGCCCGGCCACCTGCTGAGGCAGGCCGCCCTGCGCGGAGGAATGAAGACGCTGCAGGATGACGCAGTGTTCAAGGTGGCCAAGGGAGTCACCAGCCTGGAGGAGGTTGTCCGTGTCCTCTATTCCTAACCGCACTCGGCTCGACGCCATCCGCCCGCGTCTGGAGCACAGCCCAGCGCGGGAGCTGAAGGCCTCTTCGAGCCCCATCGCGGCCTTTCGCGCTCAGCTCGGCGAGATCGCGGTGATGCCCCAGGTGGTGTTTAAGGTGATGGAGCTTTCGGGCAGCGACGGCAGCTGGGCGCAGAACTTGGAAGACACCATTTCGGTGGACCCCGGCTTTTCGGCCCGGGTGCTCAAGCTGGCCAATTCGGCGCAGTTCGCCCTGCCGCGCAATGTTTCCAGCGTGCGCGATGCGGTGGTGCTCATTGGCTTTCGCTCGGTGCGGCAGATGGCCATGCAGGCCGGCGTGTTTGACCTCTTTGTGGGCAAGAACGACCGCGAAAGCCTGCGGCGGCGGGGCTGGTGGC
>JBGSIR010000174.1:0-13142 GCA_041742415.1 Fimbriimonadaceae bacterium
CTGCTCTGCCACGACGCCTTCCTGCTCCTCCTGAACGTCAACTTCCAGCTGCGGAGGAATATCTTCCTGCGGGGCCGGGGTCTCCTGCTTGGGCTCCGCCGCAGGCGGGTTCAACACCACGACGGGCGGATCGCTCTTTTGTGGCTCGGCATTTGTGGGCCGGAAAATATAGGCTGCCGCGCCAAAGCTGGCGGCCACCACCGAAATTGCCACGAGCCCGGCTGCCGCGGCCCAAATGGCCCGCTCCCTCCATTCCGGGGCATCGCTCTTTTCGCGGGGCTGGAAGTCGGGAATGGGCTCCTCAGCTGGGCGCATCGCCTTCAGGCGGGCGCTCAGGGCGCGCCGGGCCCTCATCTCGGCGGCAAAGTCGGGATAGCGGGTCTCGAAGTCGGCGTCCAGAACGGGGTCGTTGGCGTCGGCGACCTGCCACACCAGCTCCTCCAGATGCTCGGGCACTTTCACAGCGCTTCGCCTCCCTGCTCAAACTGAGTTTTGAACCGCTCTCGGGCTCGGAAGAGTCGGGTTTTGGCTGCGTTGGCGCTGCAGCCGAGGGCCTCGCCGATCTCCTGCAGGCTCCGGTCGTCCCAATAAAAGAGCGTGAGGATGGCGCGGTCGCTGGGGCTCATTTTTTCCAGCGCCGACTCCAGGTCGGCCTCCTCCTGCACCGTGGGGCGCATCACCGACTCATCGGCGGGCTCCTCCATGGCTTCGTCCAGCGGCACCTGGTTGCGCTTGTTTTTGATCTTGCGCGCCTGCTGGATGCTGCGGTTGACGGCGATGCGGAACAGCCAGGTGGAGAACCGGGCGCGGCGGTCGAACTTGTCGGCCTTGCGGAAAACCAGCGTGAAAATTTCCTGCACTGCATCGGAGGCTTCGTCGGCGTCCAGCAGGATTCCTTTGGCAATCATGAAGACGCGCTCGTAGTGGCGCTCGTAGATTTTTCGAAACGCAGCTTCGTCGCCCTCAAGGAAGCGATCCAGAAGGGCGGCGTCCTCATCATATTTTGCGTCGACGACGGCTTCGACAACCCCGGAGGCCACTTGGTTTTCTGGACGCGGTTCCTGGGACATGACGTTACGGGGGCTAGAGGCCTTGGCGGAGCCGGAAGGCTTCGGGAAGCTGAGTCAGGGCCAGGATGACCAACCCCGCCAGCGCAATGGACCCGATGGCCCAACTCCAGCTGCGATTCGCGCCGACCAGCCTCGTCACCCCGGCCCCCCAAAGCAGCGCAAAGGCGCCGATGGCGGGGTAGAGGTAGCGGGCCTGGCCCTGGAAGTAGGTGAGATTGAACTGCGCAAACAGAGCGCCTACAGTGATAAGGACGACTGCCGCAAGGGCAGGCGTTCGCCACTCGCCCTCACTTTCCTCCCTCAGCTTCCTCCATCCCAGCACGCCGACGGACATCACGCCAAAGACGATGACCATGGCCGCCTGATAGAACACGCCGCTGAGCGGGCCGGCGGATTCAAAGAAAAAGATGTCCATATAGCCAAAGGCGCCGATGAAGCTGCGCCCGGTCCACCAGCCGACCATGTTGATCCAGTAGGCCGCCGGGCCGATGCCTTCGATAAACATGGAGGCCTGAGGCGAGCCAGGGAAGGCTTCGCGGAAGGCGTTGAGGGCGAGCGGGTCGCCGTAGAGCTGCTGATTTCGCAGCCACCAGGGCGCCGCCAGGAGCAGCATGAGCCCCGCCGCCGCGGCGATGTGGGCAAGTTTGGGCTTGCTTCTTGAAAAAATCAAGGCCGCGATGAGAACAGGAACGAGGAAGAGCGCGCTGGTTTTGGTGAGCAGCGCGAGCCCGCCGAGGCCGCCCGCCAGAAGCGCCCGCTTCCAGGTCCAGCCCCCGTTCATTCCTTGCCAAGTGAAGACCAGGCACCAGGTGGAGAGGCAAAAGAGAAGGGGATCGTTGCTCACCGCCCCGTGCAGGGCAATGACCATGGGCATGAGCGCGAAGCCCGCCACGGCCGCCTCAAAGGTCGGCCGGTCGGGCCAGGCGGCTCGGGCCAGGGCGGCGAGCCCGAGAATGAGGAATCCGCCGATGACCAGGTTCGGCAGCCGCATCATGAAGCCGCTCCTTTCGCTGAGTGGCTCCATGCCCGTCAGCTTGGCCCAGGCGGCGGTGATGAGATAGTAGAGCGGCGGCTGGTGGCTCTGATAGGTGTCGCCGAGGTCGGGTGAGCCGGGCTTCAGCTCGGGAAAGCCTTTGCCATCCAGCAGATGCTTGACATAAAAGGCGTGCTGGCGCTCGTCAGGGGCGCCGATGTCCACCACCTGCTGAGGCAGTCCTTGGGCGTCGCGCTGATAGCGCAGCGTGCCGGGCGTCATGTAGGGAGTGACCGCCGCGAAGAGGCCGGCAAAGACCAAAAAGGCCGCCAGCACGATATAAACCGGGCCCCGAGCGGGCATGGCTCATTGTAGTCCAGGGACCGCAATGGGCCAGGAAACCTGGGCAAGCCGACGAAATCAGCCGAGACTGGTATCTTAGAGGGGGCGAACTTTGCTCGACTTTTGAGGGCAATGGCGCCACCCGAAGGAAATTTTCTGTGTCCCGTCCCAAGAAGCCGACGAAGGATGAGGCGAGCCTTGCCAGCGCCTATCTGACTGCCGCCGACCGCAAAGAGATGCTGCGGCAGCTTTATTTGGCCCGCTACTTTGATGTGCGGCTTGTGAAAGAGAAGAAGCGGGGCCGTCTGCGCGGCACCCTCTACAGCTCTTTCAACCAGGAAGCCATCCTTGTGGGCTCCCTGTTTGGGCTCAAGCCCATGGACTGGATCAGCCCCATCCACCGCGACATGCCGGCCTTCTTTATGAAGGACATGCGCGCGGGCTGGCGAAACCCCGACCGACTGGGCATGACCATCGAAGAGGTCTGCGGCCAGGTGTGGGGAAGGGTCAGCTCTCCGGGCCGTGCGCGGGACAACTGGAGCCACATCGGCAGCAAGTCCAAGCGCATCATCCACTCCACGTCGATGCTCGCCGGCACGATTCCGGTGGCCGCGGGAGCCGTGATGGCCGACCGCCTGGACGGGCGCGACACCGTGGCCCTCACCTACAACGGCGAAGGCTCCACCGCTCAGGGCATCTTCCACGAAGCAATCAACTTTGCCGCCGTGCACAAGCTGCCGGTGGTCACCATCATCGAAAACAACCAGTGGGCCTATGGCACTCCGGTTCGCAACTCGCTCCCGGCTGGGCTGGAAACCTTCGCCCAGCGCGCCGACGGCTTCGGAATTCCGGGGCTCGTGGCCGATGGGCAGGACGTGCTGGACGTTTATGACAAGGTCATGCAGGCCGTGGACCACGCCCGCAGCGGGCAGGGGCCGAGCATCGTGGAGTGCATCACTTTCCGCGCCTATGGCCACGGCGACCACGACGACAACCGCGCCGAGAAGTATCGGCCCGAAGAGGAAGTGGAGGAGGGCCGCAAGCGCGACCCCATCGCCGTTTTCAAAAGGCGGCTCGTTGAAATGGGCGAGCTGACGCAGGAGGAGGCCGACGCCCATCCCGCAGAAGGCAAAGGCGCCAGCGAAATCACCGACGCTGACTTCCCCAAAGAGGTCGTGGACTATCTGAACGAAGGCGTGAAGGCGGCCCTGGCCTCCCCCGCCCCCGACGCCGAGGAAGGCGCCATGTGGGTCTTCCGGGAGACGAATTAAATGAGCGCAGCCGTGGCTTCTGGAACTCAGCCGGTCAACTACCTCACCGCGCTCAAAGAGGCGCTTTTCGAGGAGATGACCCGCAATGGCGACATGATCTGCATGGGCGAGGACATCGGCATCCTGGGCGGCGCGTTTGGCGTCACCGAAGGCCTGCAGGATCAGTTTGGCAAGCACCGCGTGATGGATATGCCCATCAGCGAAGCCGCCATCGTCGGCACGGCCTGCGGAGCCGCCATGAACGGCAAAACCGTGATGGCCGAGATGCAGTTCATCGACTTCATCTCCTGCGGATTCGACCAGATCGTGAACATGACCGCCACCTACCACTACCGCACGGCGGGCGAAGTGGCCATCAACATGGTCATCCGAGGCCCGGCAGGCGGCTATGGCGGCGGCGCGCTCTATCACTCTCAGATGAATGAAGCGTGGTTCTGCAACTCGCCCGGCCTCAAGGTGGTCTGCCCCAGCACCCCCACCGACGCCAAAGGCCTGCTGAAGAGCGCCCTGCGCGACCCGAATCCGGTCATTTTTTACGAGATCAAGGAGCTCTATCGCAGCCGCGCCATCGAAGAGGTGGTGCCGGAGGGCGAGGATGCCTTGGTTCCCATCGGCAAGGCCCGCGTGGCCCGCGAGGGAACCGACGTCACCTTCGTCACCTACGGTCAGAACGTTCACCACTGCCTGGAGGCGGCGGGAATCCTGGCCAAGGAGGGCTTCAGCGCCGAGGTCATCGACCTTCGCACCCTGGTGCCGCTTGACGAGGAGACCATTCTGCAGTCGCTGGCCAAAACCAACCGGCTCGTGGCCGTGAACGAGGCCCCCATGACCTGCGGATTCGCCGGTGAAATTCTGGCCCGCATGGGCGAGAAGGCCTTCCACCTGCTGGACGCCCCGCCTCTCCGCGTCACCCGCATGGACACCCCGGTGCCGTGGGTGAAGCCGCTGGAGCTGCACGTCCTTCCCAGTGTGCAGGACATCGTCGACGCCGGCCTCAAGGCCTGCCGATATTGATGAGTTCTCCGGCCCTATCTCGGGCCGGAGAACTATTGGCTCTTACCCTTTCTGCGGAGCCAGTTTTTCGGCAGCAGATTGATAAGCCTGCATGCGCGGGAAGACGACGGCGCGGTTTCCGCTCGGCGTGGTAACGACTCGAGTTTTGGCGCGGGGGATGCGCTCAACCGTGCCGTCTTTCCAGCCCACCAAATAGAAGGAGCGTTCGATGGACCGCTTGGCAAAGTCGTCGTTGTCAATCTCAACTTGTGCGTAGGTCATGCACAAGAGGGCAGTGTCTTTGTAGAGCCGCCGCAGAAAGTCTCCATCCGGGCCGGTGTCTTCGGAGGGAGGCCAGAAGTGAATTCCACGTTCAGAGCGCATGTGCGCCGACGGCTCGAATCGCCCGTCTGGAATCTGGAATGCCGAGAGCGGCAGGCCGCGCGGGGAGCCATTGTTGGCCGCCATCAGCGCCATGGTCTGGCTCATTTTTGCGGCGGCGGCATCGGGATTGCCGTTGTCCCAAGGGTTCTGGCCCTCCGGGATTTCCGGGGCGGCGCTGAGAACATAGCCGTCCACAACAAGGCCGTCTTCAAACTTCAATTCATTCGAAGTCTTCTGGGCGTTGAATGCTGGGACGAACCGAATGACCCCGATGATCATGGCCGCCGAAAACACTGACAGCGCACTGATATGAAACACCATATCAAGAGTTGTTTTCTTTTGCATCATTTCTTCTCCACATTCAGGTTGGTTGTCGAGGTGGGAGGTGGCCCGCCGGGCGGAGACCAGCCTGTAGGGCACTCAACATTCGGGTCCCAAACGCCATATGCACAATCGCAGTTGGAGCAGTCTCCTTCAAGATTCGACAAGCTCTTGTTGTACTTGCCGAAGCTACCCCACGCGATCCACATGTTATATTGTGGGCAGGACACTGCCGCACAATGTGACGGCTCAATTCCGTCGTACTCGACGCACCTGTCGGTATCAGTCGGGGTTGAAACGTACTCGAGCCATCTGGTAGGCGGAAACGCGTTGGCCCAGTTTGTGCACATTTGGTCTTCGCAGTTGATGCAACTTGCACATACAGCGGTCGCACCAGATGCAGAGCTTGGAGCAGGAATGACGAGTGCCCCTAACAGGGCTAGGACTGCAAGCACTAGGACTCTCACAAGATAAGTATTGCCTTTCAGGCTAAAGCCCCCCCCCGGTATGGGTATTTTGGCCTATATCCGGATTGAATTCTGTGACGTCATTGCGCGGTGGTTGCTGTCAGCTTATAGTCGTTAGAAGGTCAACTGCTTGACGGCTCGACTAAAACCAAGAATGGCCGCCCATTCTTGGCGGCGATGATGACCCGGCCCGGGGCAGTGGGGAGGCCCTTGACCTTGAGCCAGGCCGTCCAATCGCCCAGGGGGCGGCGGAGCTCGCGGGAGAGGTAGTTGAGGTTGACTTCGCCCTCGGCGGCGATTTTGAGCCCGGTCTGGAAGAGGATCGGGTTGACCGGCTCCCGCAGCACCTGCTCGCCGACACCCGGCTCAATGGGTTCGGCCGTGCCGTCATCGACGCTCTCCCGCAGTCGCTCCCAGTCCTCGTCGCTCTGGGGCAGTGGCGCCTGAAAGAGCTGATATTCGCCCAGGTCAAAGGAGCCTTGGGTGGCAACGAACTGCGGGGTGTCCTTGTCCAGAACGATGTCTTCGCTGGGCAGGCCAAGGAACGTCCGCGCCGCCTTCAAAGACTCCTGGCCGGGGTTCTTCAGCATCAGCAGCTCCATGTTGTAGTAGTGCGCCAGCTCGCGGGCGGCGTTTTCGTCGCTGACGATCGGCCAAATGGTCATGAGCGCCGTGCGCCCGGGAAGGGCGTCTTTCATCAGCTCGGCTGAGGCCGCTCGGGTCACGTCGGCCCGGCCGTCCGGTATTTGAAAGGCTTCGCCCAGCTCGGTAAGCAGCGGGTCTTCGGCCATGCCCGCCAGGCCAATCAGCGCCTGGGCGAGAAGAACCGGCGAGGATGCGCCCGCGCCTGATTCGACTGCGGCCCGGGCCAGCCGCCACTCCAGATCGCGCCCCGCTTCGGCGGCCTTGGCCGATTCGGGCGAGGGCTCAACCGGAGGCAGATCAGGCTTCGCCCCCGTGGGATTGAAGAAGACGGCCAAGCCCGCAATGGCCCCCACGCCGAGCGCCGCCAAGATGACGGCGCTATACGGCTTCGCCGAGGTAGGCCTCGATGACTTTGGGGTCATTGCGAATCGCCTCCGGCGGTCCGGCGGCAATCTCCTCGCCGCGATCGAGCACAACGATCCTCTCGCAGAGGTTCATGACAAACCGCATGTCGTGCTCAATGAGGAGCACGGTCTTTTCGAATTCGTCGCGGATGCGGCGCACGGCGCGCATCAGCTCCTCCTTTTCCTGCGGGTTCATTCCGGCGGCGGGCTCATCCAGCAGAATGAGGTCGGGCTGGGTGGCCATGGCGCGGGCGATCTCCAGCCGGCGCTGCTTGCCGTAGGGAAGGTCAATGCTGCGCGAGTTGGCCGAATCAGCCAAGTCCATCACTTCCAGCAGATCCATTGCTTTCGCCCGCAGCTCGGCCGTCTCTTTGATGGCGGAGGGCAGGTGGAAAAACGCGCTGGCCATGGCGGTTTTGTGCCGAAGCTGCCCGCCGATCATCACGTTTTCCACCACCGAGAGCGAATTGAAGAGCCGAATGTTTTGGAACGTGCGGCTGATGCCGCGCTTGGCGATGTGGTGCGGCCTGAGCCCGCCGATGCTGGAGCCTTGGAAAAGAATCGTGCCTTCGGTGGGCTTGTAGACGCCGGTGATGAGGTTGAAGCAGGTGGTCTTGCCGGCCCCGTTCGGACCGATGAGCCCAAAAAGGTCGCCTTTGTTGAGCTGGAACGAGACGTTGTTGACGGCCGTGAGGCCGCCAAACCGAATCGTCGCATTCTTCACTTCCAGAACGTGCTGGCTCATGCGGTCTGCTCCTTGCGGAACCGGGAGAAGAGGCTCTTGAGCCAGTTCCATGAGAATTCATGGTGGCCAAAGACGCCGGAGGGGCGGAGCTGCATGACGAGGATGAGCACGAGGGCAAAGAACACCATGCGCAGCTCGCTCACCCGGTAGGTGTTGGCAGCGAGCGGCGTGGACGCCAAAACGGCGTTGAGCAGCGGCACGAGGGCCCAGGGCACAAGGTGTGCGCCGACCTCGGCCAGGCTGCGGTTTCGGCCCTTCACCGGGAACATGGTCTTCATCCGCTTCACGGCCCAGATCATGAGGATCGACGCAGCAAAGACGCCGATGATTCCGCCGCCATTCAGAGCCAGCTCATTGCCGGTGGGGTCTTTGAGGTCTCGCAGATATTCGGGGAGAACCGTGAGGAAGACCGCCGCCAGCGCGGAGCCCGTGATGGACCCCGTGCCGCCGAGAACCACCATCGTGAGGATGATGAAGCTCTGCTGCATGCCAAAGACCTTGGGGTCCAGGAAGCCTTCGAAGTGCCCGTAGAGCACGCCCGCCGCGCCGGCCAGGGCCGAGCCGACAACGAACGCGACCACTTTGATGCGCGTGTTGTTGACTCCCATGGCCGAGCTCGCCACCTCATCTTCCCGCACGGCCCAAAAGGTGAGGCCATGGGCGTTTTTCAGCAGGTTGCGGCTGAGCGCAATGCAGATGACGGCCAGCATCCAGATGAGCCAGGGCTCGACGATTTTTGGCTTGATGTTGAAGCCCGCCGCGCCGCCCACTTCGGGGATGTTGGTCGAGATGATGCGGATGATCTCGTTGAAGCCGAGGGTGACGATGGCGAGATAGTCGCCGCGCAGGCGCAAAGAGGGCAGCCCGACCACAAGGCCGAGCAGCCCGGCGGCCACCGCGCCCACAAACATCATCATGATGAGCCAGAGCGTGGGGTGCATCCCGCCCGGGTCGAACATCTTCAGCGTCATATAGCCCGTGACATAGGCGCCCACCTGATAGAAGGCGGCGTGGCCGATGCTGAATTGGCCGGTGATGCCGTTGATGAGGTTGAGGCTCACCGCAAGGGTGATGAAGATGCCGCTGACGTTGATGACGCGGTAGGCATAGTCGTCGCCGATGACTGAGCCCAGCCCCTGCATTGCAAAAGCAAAGGCAAAGGCCGCGGCAACAGAAAGCAGGCGCACGGTCCAGAACTTCATCAGACTTTCTCCACCTTGCTGGAGCCCAGCAGTCCGCCGGGGCGGAAGAGAAGCACCACAATAAGGATGATGAAGGCGACGGCGTCTTTATAGCCGCTGAAGCCCGCCCAAACGCTCAGCTCTTCGGCCAAGCCCATGATGAGCCCGCCCAGCACAGCGCCGGGGATGTTGCCGATGCCGCCGAGAACCGCCGCCACGAAGGCTTTCACGCCCGGCAGCAGGCCATAGAACGTGGTGAGCGAGGTGCCGGTGAAAGTGGCGTTCATCATCGCGCCGGCTCCCGCCAGGGCCGAGCCAATCATGAAGGTGATGCTTACCACGCGATTGACGTTGATGCCCATGAGCGAGGCCGACTCGAAATCGTGCGAGGCGGCGCGCATGCTTCGGCCGGTCTTGGTCTTCATAACCAAGAACCAAAGCGCGGCCATGAGGCCAACGACGGTGCCCAGAATGACAAGGCGGTTTTGGGGGAGCTTGATGGTGATGCTTCCGGTCTCCACAGCGCCTGCGGTCCGGTTCACTTCGCGCTCGGCGGCCTGCTTGGCCTGCAGCACCTCTTTGCCCTCGGGTGAGAGGTCAAATTGGTTGCGGACGCCCTCGGCCTCCATGGTCTGCTCCAGGGAGGTTTCGCGGGCGGCCAGCTCGGCGCGGGCGGCCTCTTCGGCATCAACCAGGTCGGCGGGGGGCGGGGAAAGGGTGAGGGTTGCGATGGAGGCGAAGGGATCGACCTTGCCGGAAATCGTGGGGGGCGGGGAGGCGGGAAGGAAGAGAGCTCCGCCGTACTGCAAAAGCAGTGAAACGCCGATGGCCGTGATGAGCGCGCTGATGCGGCTCTGCTTGCGCATGGGCCGATAAGCCAAGTACTCAATGACCGCGCCGACCGCCGCGCAGACCACCATGCTCGCCAGGAGCATGACCGCGAGCACGAGCACGCTGGCCTTGGGGTCGCCGGGGCTGGTGGGGGCAAAACCGAAGGCCCAGCTCACCAGGAGAGCCGTATAGGCTCCAAGCATATAGACCTCGCCGTGGGCGAAGTTGATGAGCCGCAGCACGCCATAGACCATGGTGTAGCCCAGCGCGATGAGCGCATAGATGCTTCCCAGGATGAGGCCGTTTGTGAGCTGCTGCGGCAGGGTGGAAAAATCCGGCCCTGCCGCGACGAGAGGAAGATAGAGCTCCAAACCCAATCAGCTGCCGAGGACTTCGGCCGCCTCATAGGACTTGGCCGGAACCTGACCCTCGCGGGTCAGCTCAACGATGAGGGCTCGCTTGGGCGGGTTGCCGCCCATGCCTTCCAGGGTGATGCTGCCGCTGACGCCCTTGAAGTCCATGGTGGACCCGATGGCGGCCGTCATGTTCTCCCGGTTGATCTCTTTGCCTTCGGCGGCGAGCCGCTTCATGGCGTCGATGGCCAGGGCGGCGGCGTCGAAGGCGAGGGCGCCCATGGTGGTGCCGGGCTCTGCGCCGTAGGCGTCATTGAATTTGGCGAGGAAGTCCTTGACTTCCGGGCGGTCTTCCTGAGAGTTGTAGTGGTTGCAGAAGTAGCCGCCAACGATGGCGTCGCCGCCGCTCTGGAGAATCTCGCGCGAATCCCAGCCGTCGCCGCCCAGGAGCTTGGCGTCAGTCATGCCCGCGCCGCGGATGGCCTTGGCCAGAGGGCCGACTTCGTTGAAGTAGCCGCTGAGGAAGACGCCTTCGGGCGAAGCCTGAGCGAGCTTAGTGACCTGGCCGGCAAAGTTGACGGCGCCGCTCTCGTAGAATTCTTCGCCGACGATCTTTCCGCCAAGACTTTCAAAGTGCTTGCGGAAGGTTTCGGAGAGGTACTTGGAGTAGGCCTGCTTGTTGTCCGTGATGATGGCAACGTTGCGGAGTCCGAGGTCGTCATAGGCAAACTTTGCCATGACCGGGCCCTGCAGGTCGTCGGTGTAGCACACGCGGAAGATGTTGTCGCCCTTGGTCGTGATGGTTGTCTTAGTGGCGCCAACCGCAATGAGCGGCAGGCCCTTTTCGACGGCCACGTCGGCCATGACCTCGGTGATGCTGCTGGCGACTTCGCCGAGCAGAGTCACCACGCCATCGGAGGCGAGCTTTTCGGCTGCGCTTTTGCCTTGGGTGGCGTCGCTGTTGGAGTCCTGAATCACGAGGCGGATCTTCTTGCCATCGATTCCACCGGCCAAGTTGGCCTGGTCCACCGCAAGCTGAGCACCGCGCACCGAGTCGTCGCCCCAAGGCTTCAAATCGCCGTTTTGGCTGGCGACGAGGCCGAGCAGAATTTCATCGCCCGATTCGCCGCCGCCCGATTCGCCTCCGCCGCCTGCCGTCGCGCCGCCGTTGCAGCCGACCGCTAAAAGGCCGAGGGCCGCCACGCCCGTCAGCCACCAAGTTCGTTTTCCAAACATTCCCTGATTACCTCTCGAAAAAGGGCCAGACCTTCGGGGCCAGCCCAAGTCGACGCATGTTACCCACGGCCACAGGGAAATTGACCGGGCAGATTGGGCGTCGTATACTAGAGAAGCATGTTTGCCGCAGTTTTTGCCTTAACCGCCGCCGCGCCGCAGGCGGCCATCGAAGCTCCCTTCCGAGTGACCGACCGAGCCATCATCGTGGACGCCAAGGTCAACGGAAAGGATGTATCGATGATGTTTGACACGGGCTTTTCAGGCGCTTTTGTTCTGAGCGATTCGATTGATTTTGGCAAGCCCACCGGCGCCATCAATTTGAAGGATTTCGTCGGCACCTTCGAAGCCCCCACCCATAAAGTCACCTCTTATGAGTTTGGCGGACGGAAGATGGACCCGACCGGGCTGGAGATTGTGCAGATGCCGCAGGACGGCATGACCGAAAGCTATGGAACCCACGTGGACGGGATTATGGGCTATCAAGCGATCAGTCATTCGGTGGTTGAGATCAACTTTGAGCGAAAAGTCTTCATTTTTCACCCGAAATCCGTGGATATTCGGGATCGGAAGCCTGACAACAAGCGCACGTTTCTCGCGAAGATGCTCCCCGTCGGAGTCGATTCAATCGAGCTTATGGTGAAGACGAAGGATGGCGAGAGCCTGGTGCTGGCGCTGGACACCGGCAACAGCTTTTATGCCACCACCCACAAGGATGTCTTGGAGCGGGTTGGGCTTTGGAAGGAAGGCAGGCGGCCGGAGTTTATGACTCAAGCCTTTGTGGCAAGCGGGCCGGTGGCGAGCTGGTATTACGAGATGGAGGATGCCAGGATCTACGGCGTCCCTGTTGAGCGGAGCACGTGGTCCATCATCGACCTGCCCAGCAGCTCGGCCGACCATGACGGCACCGTCGGTTTCGGATTCCTCAAAAACTTCAACATCATCATCGACACCGACCGCCGCCGCGTGTGGCTCGACAATTTCACCGGCCGGGTTTCTGATGACGACTCGGGCGCACCGGGCTTCATCGCGGTGTGGGATCCGGGCCGAGAGTCGATGCGCGTGGTGGTGCTGACGCCCGGAAGCCCAGCATCCGAAGCCGGAGTTCGCGTGGGCGATGTCCTGCTGGGGGTCGATGGCAAGGAGATGCGCCGCATGGAGTATCGCCAGGTGATGTCGATGCTGGAGGGGCCGGTGGACACCGAGGTGGCCGTGAGTCTGAGCCGCAATGGCGAGCTGATTCGAATGGAGATTCCGCGCCGCGCCTTGGTCAATCGAACTGAGCCGAAAAACGGCTGATCGCCTCATCTATCATAGCGGGCGTCAGCCTTCCCGTGAACGTGTTCTGCTGGCTTGGGTGGTAGCAGCCAATGACGGCGCAGCCCGAAGCCAGCCGGGCCTCGGCTCCATGGCCGAAGGCCGCCCAGCTCCCCTCTGGCTCGGCGCGGCGGAGCGCCGTCCAGGCTAGGCCCCCCAGGCACAAAATGGCGCGCCAAGGGCGCAAAGCCAGGGTTTCATGAAGGTAGGGAGCGCAGGCGGCCTCTTCTTCGCGGGTGGGTTTGTTGGCCGGCGGCGCGCAGTGAACGGCGGCGGTGATCATCACTTTGTGCAGCTTGAGGCAGTCATTCTTGTCGACAGCGTGCGCTTGATTGGCCAGCCCGGCGCGGTGGAGGGCGGCAAAGAGGAAGTCACCGCTGCGGTCGCCGGTGAACATGCGGCCGGTGCGGTTGGCCCCGTGTGCGGCCGGCGCCAGTCCGAGGATGAACAGAGAGGCCTCGGGGTCGCCGAAACCGGGCACCGGCTTGCCCCAGTAATCCTGGTCGCGGTAGGAGCGGCGCTTCTGCTGGGCGGTGCGCTGGCAGTGGTCGGCGAGCCGGGGACACTGGCGGCAGGAAACGATCTCCTGCTCGAGACCCACTAAACCTGAAG
>JBGSIR010000175.1:0-2676 GCA_041742415.1 Fimbriimonadaceae bacterium
ACTACACCCCAGGCATTTCAGAGCGCCGGGCGGGGGTCTCGACTTGGCAGCACGCCGGCAGCAAGTCGGTGGGCCGCCAACTCACGGCGAGCGGCTCGGTCACGGCGAGCCGCAACTATTCGCCTTGGGGCGAGCTGAAGTCTTCTTGGGGAGCCTGGAAGGGCCCGTTCGGCTACGGCGGCTCCGTGGGCTACCAAAGCGACCCCAACGGTCTCCAGCTCCTCGGCCACAGGTATTATGACCCTGCGGCAGGCCGCTTCCTGTCTCCTGATCCGATCCAGGATGGGGGGAACTGGTACGCCTACGCGGGCAATTCGCCGATTAGCTTTGCTGATCCGTTGGGGTTAGTTAAAGTTCATGTGTATTGGTTTGAAGTGGAAGGTACGGGCAGGCATCATATGTTCATTGTCATCTTTGGTGAAGAAGAAGATGAGGGGAAGATTGCCGTAATCTCTGGCGGGCCAACTCGAGCAGGCATTGACAATATAAACAATTTTGGGACGCTTGATAATCTTTCCGGTACAGGTTCCCTTGGCAATGTTGAAGCTAATGGGGAGCAGGTTCAGGCAATTAGCATGGACGGACCTGTCAGGGATATTGACCAAATGAAAGCCAATGGAGGAAGTTTGGACAGGCGTGGAGAGGATGAATTCATTAAGGGTGGAGTTCAGGTCGCTGACAATGACATTTCCTTCGACGATTTTGTTAACGAGGCAGCTTGGAAAGCTGATGACATTGGCGGCAAAGAAAAGTATCGGCCATTTTCTGGGCCGAATTCAAATACCTTTGCTAGGAGGGTCCTTGGTCACTTAGGCTTGCAGCGATCGCTTGTGTACGCATTGAAGAAGCGAGGGGACCCGGCTCCGAACTTCCACGGTTCTCCATTTAGCTGGTAGACTGAAATGAACGTCGGTCATAATCTGGTGATGCCACTAGCCCTTGGCGAAAATCTTCGGCTCTCCATGTTAATGTGTGGCATTGCTCTTCTCTGCAATGGGTGTCATGAATATGAAGACCAGCGATATCCGGTCAAGGCCGAGCTGTCAGGCTTTATGCCTGGTAAATCATGTAAGACGGCTCGAGAATATGCTTTGAAGACTTTTGCACAAGTTGGTGATGCTTCAAAGCCTGCTTCCGTCAGTAATGCAGGGGTGAAGTGGTCATGGGGCTACGTTCGCCTCTATCCAAAAGGTGAGCCCTGGCAGTCACATAATATCCTGTACTACGGATGTTCGCCAGATGGCATTATCGAATTAGTATCAATCGAGTTCGGCGGTGCGGCGTCACGATAGTTTAGCTCGAAAACGCTCGGGGAATGCAGTTGCAAGATGCAATCTTGCCAGTAGCCGATTGCGATTCTGGCTTGTTTATTGAATGCGGAGAGTTCGGTGTTCTAGGGCTTGTAGTAAAGAGCGGTTGCAAGTGTCCAGTCGACGAATTGTTCAGTGAGTATTGGTGGTTGCGTTCTCAGCTGGTGGGAGCATGTCTTCATCCATCAGGTAGATTTGCCGGAAGAATCAGGTTTCTAGAATTTGTAGCTGGCTGTGTAATGAAGAGTGCTTCCTGTATGAGGACTTTGCCTGCAAAGCGCACTGGCCTGGACGTACCCATATGGCGCCAGCGACCGCCTGCTCTCGGCCACCGGGCCGAGCGGGACGACGAGCTATGGCTATGACTTCGCGGGCCGCGCGAATCTGATTTCGGGGCCGGGCGGGAACACGGCTCTGGCCTACAACGCGGATGGGTATGTCACGGGCATCAACTATCCGAACTCGACGGCGGACGCATTTGTCACGAACTCCTTCGGCCAGCGGGTGACGCAGACGGCAGGGTGCGCTAGAATGTGGAGGGAAGCTGCCCGGTTGGGTGGGGCATGCCGTTGGGGCATTGAGAATGCTATTTGCAGGATTGGATCGAAGAGCGAGAAAGGCTGTGTTTTGGTTGCTGGGGTTTGCGATTCTCATTATCGTCACTGTCGGGTACCTGTTCATTGCCCGCTGGCTCTTTAGCCAAAAGTGGAATGCTGTGACCGCTGACCTTTTGAATTCTGGAGCAAGCAAGCAGCAAGTTCAGGAGAGGCTTAAAGTGTTTGGTCAAGTCTCGGAGCGTGAGTCGCATAAAGGCGAGACCCTATACGTTGTGAAGTCAGGAATAGCCATGGGCTTCGATCGGGCCGAGCCGGTCTATTTGATTGGCTACTACGTTTTCGAGGCCAATGGTGAAGTCCGCACCAACCTTTCGGAAACAGCGGTCATCGGTGTTCCATAGCCGCTTAGCTTAAATGGGAGACGTCCTTACAGCGCTTCCAGACCGCGCTGGCCGGTGCGGATGCGGAGGGCGTCGGTGAGGGGTTCGAGGAAGATTTTGCCGTCGCCGGGCTCTCCGGTGTGGGCGGCTTCGAGGATGCATTCGATGAGGCCCTCGACGGCCTCTTCGGGGGCGGCGACTTCGACTTTGGCGCGGATGGGGAGGGCGACCGAGACTTCGCTGCCGAAGAGCATGATGGTGCTCTCAGGGCCGTTGCCGGAGCCGCGCACGTCGTCCACGGTCATGCCCGCGATGTCGAGGGCCGCCAGCGCCGTCTTCACCGCCTCCAGGCGATGCGGGCGGATGAGGGCAGTGACGCGGACCATGGGGGAATGATGGCGCCTTTAGAGCCAGGCGGCGACGGCGCAG
>JBGSIR010000176.1:0-2963 GCA_041742415.1 Fimbriimonadaceae bacterium
CGCCGCCCCTCGTTGAACAGAAAGAGCCCCCCAAGCCCGAAATGGCCAGGGGGCTCACCAGCCGCACTGTCGTGCTCACCTATCACGACATGGTCCCCGAGCGAAACGACGAGTCGCTGTGGTTTGACTGCACACCCGAAGAGCTTCAGGCGCAGATCGACTGGCTGAAGGAGCAGGGGGCCGTCTTCATCAGCCTTGACGAGCTTCGGCAGGGCCTCACCGGCGAGGCCAGCCTGCCCAAGGGCGCGGTGGCCATCACCTTTGCCGACAACTACCGGGGGTTTCTAGAGCACGCTTGGCCCATTCTTGAAGCCGAACAGATCGCCGTCACCATGTTCGTTCACACCGGCCATGTGGGCGGCAAAACGGGGCGGCCCAAGATGACCTGGGAAGAGCTGAGGACCCTTTCCGAAAGTCCGCTCTTTTCCGCGCAGAGCCAAACCGTGAGCCACCCCGCCGACCTCACCTTTCTCTCCCCCGAAGACCTCCGCGCCGAGTTTGCCGAAAGCCGCACGGCTCTAGAGGAGAACCTGGGGCGGCCGATTACGATGCTGGCCTATCCCAACGGCAAGTTCAGCAACGAGGCGGCAGAGCTGGCCGAAGAGGCGGGCTATGTGATGGCCTTCACCGAAGAGCTGGCGCTCGCCGAATCCGCCCCCAACCTCCGCCTCATTCCCCGCTGGGTTCACACCCGCTATGAGGACGCCTGGCGGGCCGCCAACCCCGATTAGTTCACAGAGTCCACGGTCAGCCAGCCCGGGGCGTGGGCGCCCATGCCCGCATTGGCAAAGCCCACCGGCCGCCCGCCAGGCATGGGGTTTTGGCAGCCAATCGCCAGCCACCGGGCTCCTTCTGCGCGAGGCAGCAGAGCCCGAGCCGTCATGGATTCGCCGGGCTGAAGAAGCCGCAGCCACCCGGCCTCGGCCCGCGCCAGCACTTTGCCTTCGGCATCCAGCAGCGCCGCCTCCAAAGGCCAATCGGCATAGAAGGGCGCGAGGCCTTGACTGGCGATAACCACCTCCGCCTCCCAGCCGCTTCCCTTTGGGCGCAGGGCCGCGCTCGTGGCGGCGAATTCATAGCCCATCAGCCGAACCTGCGCCGAGGCCCGCGCCGCGCGTTCGGGCGAAGGCTTCTCCCGAAACATGCCGGAATCCATCAGCCAACTGGCTCGGGTGGCCCGGAGGCACTCCTCAAACGGCTGATGCGGCACGCCCGGCTCCTCGTCAAAAATCTTCCCCCAAACCTCTGGCCGAATCTCGCCGCCGATGGGGTGAGTGCGCCATTTGTTCTCCGCTTCGGGCCCGGCTTTCTTGAGCGCCGCCATGTAGTGCCAAAAGCTCTCAGGCCGCCCGTCATCCAGCGTTGCAAAGGCAAAGCTGTCGTCGTGATATCCGAAGGGCCGCTGATGATTGGGCGCCGTGGCGTCGTCTCCGGCCGAGGGATAGCGGAGGAGCACCGGAGTCTTCTTGAAGGCTGATTGATAGGCGTCCAGAATGGCCTGCTGAAGGCGGCGGGGCGGACTCAAATCCTCGCGCGGCCAGGTGTGCCACTCCCCCCAAAGGCCAATGAGGCCGCCCGTGATGAAGCCCACGCGCGGGTCACCGTCATATTTCTGCCCCATCGCACGAATGCAGTCCACCAGAAGCTTTTCCAGGCGAGCATCGCTGAAATCGGGCGTTCGGTTCAGGAGCCCATCGGCCCCGTTCTCCCGCCAATCCGTCAGCTTCATGCCCTTGGCCAGCAGCCACTCCGGCACAGCGGTGGGCTCGCCGGGATACTCCAGATAGACGCGAAAGACCGTCTGGTTTCGGCGGCTGGCCACGTCGTTCAGCAGGCCTTCGAGCGGCGCCCAATCCCACTGGCCTTCCGCCGGAGACATCGGCGCCAGCGGCAGATAGCTGAACTCCATGGAGTGGGGAAACCTGCCTTGGCCCTGGCCTTGGTAAGGCACGAGGCCCTTGAGCGGGTTGTCCGCTGGCGCTGGCGCAGGGGCCAGCCAGGGGTTCAAAGCTGCGCAGAGTGCCAGTGTGAGCATGACGCTAACCCAGCTCGGCCGCCAATTCCGTGAGAGGACGCGCCGAAGGCGGGGCGGCATCGGCGGGGTGGGCGTGGACTTCGCCGATCTTGGTCATCACCAGGTATTCGCCAATGGTGTGGTCCATTAGCAGGAAGGCGAGGTGCAGGCGATCCTGATCTCGGGGGTCGTCCGGGAGGCCGATGTAGATTGAGATGTCGAATTTGCCGCCTTCCCAAACGCCAGAAAACCGGGTGGTCTCGGGCGAGGCCTCACCAAAAGAAGTCTGCAGCGCGAATCCCTGCATCGGCTGGCGGAACGCGACAATCTCCCAGCCCGGCAGCTTTGGCGCGGCCGCGGTCACTTTCTGCACCAGCGGGATGAACTGGGCGACGCCCTCGCAGCTGATGTCGAGCCGCCAAGGATCGCTGCCCTCCTCCGGCTGAATCCCCACCCGAAGGTCGGGATGCGCCTGGTTCAGCTTTTGCGAGATTTTGTTCAGCGACTTCACCGGGTCGCCCTTCTTCAGGCGGTCCGCCTCTTTGGCGAACCACGCCCAGAAATCCTCGGTGGTGCGAATGCGGCTAAACATGGGGGCTCCAGCCGAGAATATGGCGCATGTAGGCCTCCGAAGGCTCGCCCGGGGCCTCCAATATCGAAGGCTGACTCGTGGTGAAGCAGAGCGCCGGCTGCCCCAAGCGATCGCCGAGGTGGACCACCGTGTCATACCATCCCGGCGCCGCTCCGGGCAGATCGACATTTCTGTTCAAAAGAGAAGCGTCCAGGCTCCACTCCCCTGCCGCCAAGCCATTCTCCTGCGCGGTGATGTCCAGAAACTGCTCCCAAGAGACGTCATAGAGCCGCAGCCAGACCCCGACGCCATCGGGAGGGCCGAGGAAGGCGACGGCGCCCTGCCACCTTTCTGACCAGCCGCAGAACAGCCGGCCGC
>JBGSIR010000177.1:0-4099 GCA_041742415.1 Fimbriimonadaceae bacterium
GATGCTGGAGGATGTGCAGTGGAGCGGCGTGCAGCCGGGCCAGGCGCCGGCGCGCGTCATGGCCAAGATTCGCTACAACATGCCTCCGCAGCGGGCCACGCTGTTTGCCGAGCCGACGCCCCGTCTTGTCTTCGATCAGCCAGTGATGGCGGTGACCCCGGGGCAGATCGCCGTGGCGTATCGCGGGATGACCGTGGCGGCGGGCGGTAAGATCCCCTCAGCCTAGCATGGAACCCACCGTTGTCCTCTTCATCTGCCTGGCGCTGGTCGTCATCTGCCTGGTCATGGTTTGGCTGGCTCTGCGAGCCGCCGCTCAATCCAAGCTGGCCGCGGCCAAAGCCGAAAAGCAGGTGAAGGCGCTCGAAGCCAAGCTGAGCGCGCTGGATGTGCGCCTGACCACGCTGGAGGAGCAAGAGCGCGACAAGACCAGCGACGTGCTGGGATTGGTGGACGCCGTGACCGGATTCAAGACCCGTGGGTGGCTTCCATCGCTCGGCCTGATGGCATACCGGCTCTATCTGTCATACTCAAAGGGCAGGAAGCCTGGAAAGGTCCTCCCTGCAAAGGCAAAAAAATGAGTTCTTCCGAAGACAAAAACGCTCTGATCTATCTTCTGGCCGGATTCGGCCTGGGCGCATTGCTCGGCGCGCTTGCCGGTCTTCTGTTCGCTCCGAAGAAAGGCGGCGAAACCCGCGAAGAGCTGCAGGCCAAGCTCAAGGAGCTGAAGGACAAGACCGAAGAGTGGGTCGAAGAGCAGAAGGCCAAGCGGTCTCACGCTTCCGGCACGCTGGAATCCTCCGAAGAAGCCGGAGCCTAACCGCTCTGGCGGGGCGAAATGGCCTGGTGGAAGGTCGGGCTGTGGGCCCTGCTGCTGATTGCCGCTGGATGGTTTTTCTATTCCATCCAGTCGGTCCTCCTGCCATTCGCCCTCTCTTGGCTCATTGCGGTTCTGCTTGAGCCCGTTGTAGGGTGGCTCTGCCGCAAAGGCTGGCCACGGGCACTGAGTGTGGCGGCCATTCTGGCCGTCTTCTTCTTAGCCGTGGGCGGCCTGCTTGCCTTTACGGCTCCGCGTGTCGCGGGCCAGCTGAACGAGCTGCGCTTCGCCTTTGAGCGTCTCACCGAAGGGCTGAACGAAGCCAACGAACAGCAAAACCACTTTCTGCGGTGGGGGCCGGCTGCCAGCGTGGAGCCTTCAGGGCCCTTGGACGGCATCGACAAGGCGCTGGAGCAGCTTGCGCCCACCCTTGAGCGCCTTGGCCTGCCCTCCAGCCGCCAAGCCGTCTTTGAGCAGTACATCGCCCCACAGCGCGACAATATTTCTCAGGCCATCGCCGGGCTGTTCAATGGCTTTGTCGGCATCGTGGCCGGAGCGGGGTCGCAGGTGCTTCTGCTCTTCTTCATGCCCATCTTTGTGTTCTTCATGCTGGTGGATATGGAGAAGCTCAGGGTGAGCTGGGTGCGCTTTGTGCCGCCGGCCTGGCGCGATACGCTTCAAAGCCTGCTCTCCGAAGTGGGCGGGGTCTTCAAGGCCTATCTGCGCGGACAGCTTTTGAATGTGGGCCTGTTCATCGGCCTCACTGCGCTTGTTCTCAGCATCACCGGCGCGCCGTTTTCCCTGCCATTGTCACTGCTGGCCGGCTGCCTCTTCCTTATCCCGGCCTTTGGAAACTGGATCACAACTGCCACTCTTTTCCTGGTCATCGGCTTTAGCGGGCGATCGGAAGGCCTCTTTCTGCAGTTCGATAACCCTTGGACCTTCGCCATCGCATGTGCGGTGATCTTCATGGTCTGCGCAACGATCTATGACACTTTAGCGACGCCCCGAGTGGTGGGTGGAGCCCTAAAGCTGCACCCGCTGACGGCCATGTTTGTGGTCTTTGCCGGGGGAGCGCTGTTTGGGCTGCCGGGAATGGTGGGCGCCTACCCGGTGGCCGGCGCCATCAAGACGATCCTGGCCCGCGTGATGATCTTTTTGGATGCTCCCGACGCCAACGGCGGTCTGCCGGCTGTGCCTGCACGCCACCGCTCCACGGCTTAGCGGTCGTGCGGACCCTGCCCCGCAAAAATGTGGGGAATCGCCTTTTGGATTCGCGCGTGGCGAGTTGCGCTCTGCTTGGCTCCGGAAATGATGATCGTCCAGCCTCTTTGCCTGCCGGGCGTCAGGGCAAAGAAAGCGGAAGCCAAGGACGGATCCTCCTCCAGCGCAGCCACAAGCTCCTCGGGCAGCTCAGCGGGCTCCTGGAGCCTCTCGGGAATCGGAAGAAAGGCCGCGGCTTTGGCTTGTTCAAGCAGCCCCATAATGTCCTCTCGCGAAGCCTCGAACTGCCTCAAATCGGTCATCCGATAGACGCGTCCCAAGCGCGAGTTTGGCCCCGGCATCTCAAGCAGTCCCGAGGGGTCATTTAGCATGGCGCCGCGAAAGAATGAGATATCGCAGGATTCGCGCCGGGCAGAGAGCATCGCCGTCACCTTGCCGTCGTGCAGGTAGGTGGGCGAACCCCACTTGATGGTCTCCTGCAGTCCGGCCTCCAGCAGCAGCGCCCGCGCCGCCTGCAGCTCGGCCGTCCAAAAGTGGACGCTGCAATCCGGCGTTCCCCCGCGCGCGCATCGGCCGCAGCCGTCGGCCCAGTAGATTTCAATGTCCTTGGTCATCCCATCCTCCGCTGGCAGATCGCCGCAAAGTCCTCGGCGCGCAGCTCCACCACAAAGCCGCTCTCCATCTCCAGCTCCAGGGGCGGGATGTCCACTTGGATGCCGCCAGAGCTCACCGGCTCGATCTCAACTTCCGAGCCCTGCCACCGAATGCGGCTGAGTTCGCTCCATGGCCAAAACCGCTGGCTGAGCCCCCCTTTCAGCAGCAGCCCCTCGGCGTCGGCCACCAGAACCACTCGCCCGTTGCGCTTCCATTCGGCGTCTGGGTCAAAGCCCACAACCTCCGCCCGGCTGCGCCAAAGCTCTTCAGGCCGGTCGGGGTCCATGGCCAGGGCTCCGGTGCGAATCGAGTCGGCGTAGGTTTCGGCCAGCTCCTCTTCAAAGGCTCCCATCTCGCTGGGCAAAGGAAGGTCCAGCGCCACCCGCCGCCATTCATCCGGAGCGAGCGTATCGCCCAGCCGAGCGGTCAGCCGGGGTGAGGCCGCATGGACGAGGGTCCAAGCTTTCTTGGGCGCATCGTCGGCCTCAAACCCGCATGAGGGGCAAAGCGGGCCGGGCCTCCCCGAAGTTTTGCCGACGGCAATCCAGGGCAGTCCCTCGGGCGACAGCAGTCGGCCCTTCCATGCGGCGGCAAAGCCGAAGGGGTCATGGCTCGGCGCCTCCAGCAGCGTGAGCCCCTGCTTCGATTCATGCCAATCGGCCCCGCAGGAAGCGCAGAACATCCCCCCCTGATCCGGCAAAAATCCCGCCGCAATCATCGCCCACTCTTCGGCGTGCAGCTCCACATAGCCACCCGGAGAGGCGGGGCCAGACATTTTGCGGCGGCGGCCACGGGGCAAGTGATCGAACTGCGAGCCGCACGCGGCGCACTCATCCACCTGGGCCGCGCGTCCAGCCTGTCTTTCGGCGTCGGCAAAGCTCAGCTCGCCATCCTCCACCGCAAATCCTGCGCCGGAAAAGGGCGCCGCCCAGCCGCAGTCTGGGCAGTGGGCTTCGCCTTTGCGGCCCAAAAGCGACCGGCTGATTTCGAGCCTCCCGGTTCGGCACGAGGGGCACCAAGTGACCGGCTTCTGAGGCTTCACCCTCGCCAAACGGTCTCGCCGGCAGACGGGGCAGGATTCGGGTTCAGGGTGGCGCCGGGTCAAGACGCCCTCGCGGCACACGGCGCAGGTTCCGGCTGAGAGGGGCGAGGGCCGCGTGAGCTCCGCTTCGCATTCCGGGCAGGAGCCCTTGCTCCATCGAAAGGCCTTCAGCGCGGCCCGCTTGGCTTCGAGCTCGCTCAATGTGGCCCGCCTCAGAGGCCGTCGAACAGGCGCGTCCAAGATCCGCCGGACATCCGCCGCCGAACGGGGACGCTGGCCGAGCTGCATTTTCAGGCAGGCTTCGAGGGCTTGGCGCAGCCCGTCGGGCAGGCTTTGGGGCGCCGAGGCGTGGGCTCCGGCGGCGC
>JBGSIR010000178.1:0-2291 GCA_041742415.1 Fimbriimonadaceae bacterium
CCACCCTGCCCCGGCTGCTGGCCGAGGGCGGATACCGCACCATCCACGCGGGCAAAGCGCATTGGGGCGCCATCGGCACTCCCGGCGCAGACCCCATCAGCCACGGCTTTCAGGTGAACATCGCCGGCCACGCCGCCGGAGCGCCAGGCTCATTCTTGGGCGTTCACAACTTCACCCAGCGCGGCCGCACCGGCCAAGGCGGCGCCAGCCATTGGGATGTGCCCGGACTTGAAATGTGGCACGGCAAAGACGTTTATCTCACCGAAGCTCTGGCCGCCGAGGCCATCGATGCCCTGCGCGCCGACCGCCGCAAGCCCTTCTTTCTGCACTTCGCCCCCTACGCGGTGCACACGCCGATCATGGCCAACTCCCGGCTGCTGGGAGCCTATGAGGGCTGGAACCAGCAGGAGGCCGCCTACGGCACGATGATCGAATCGCTCGACAACGCCGTGGGGGCCATTCGCGAAGAGCTGCGCCGCCAGGGCCGCCTCGAAAACACCTTGTTCGTCTTCACCAGCGACAACGGCGGACTCAGCGCCCACTCACGCGGCGGAGAAAAGCACCGCCATAACCTGCCTGCCCACAGCGGCAAGGGCTCCTGGTTTGAAGGCGGAGTGCGGGCGCCCCTCGTGGTCTCCTGGCCAGGCCGCGTTCGTCGAAGCCTTCGGCAGGACGCCGTCTGGACCCCCGACCTCACCCCTACACTGCTCCAAGCGGCGGGGCTTGAACGGAGCATCGCCCAGCTTGGCCGAATTGACGGACGGACCCTGCCCGGCCTTGGCCTGGAGCCCAAGGGCCAGCTCGACCGCGAAATGGTGTGGCACCAGCCCCACTTCTGGGGAACCCAAGGGCCCGGCATTGGCCCCTATTCGGCTATCCGCCGCGGCCCGTGGAAGCTCGTGGCGCCCCACGACGCCCCGGCCCCCATGCTCTACAACCTTAACTGGGACATTGGCGAGGAGCGCGACCTTGCCCCCCGCTACCCGGGCCTCGTGCGCGAGCTGAGCCAAGCTTTGGGCCGCGAGCTGCGCGAGGCCGGAGCCTCGATGTCCATCCATAAAGAGACCGGCCAGCCGGTTCCCTTCCCCGGCCTGGAGGCCGCTGCCGCATGAGCCTGAAAGACGCGATTATTGCCAAGCGAGATGGCCTGGCCAACACCGAAGATCATCTGCGCGCCGTCGCCGTCGAGGCCGCCCGCGCCGATGCAAGCTGGGGCCAGCTCGGCGCATGGCTCATGGCCGCCTTCCTCAACGGCCTCTCGGATGAAGAAGCGGCGCTGCTGACCCAGGCAATGGCCGAAAGCGGCGAATCCATCGACCGTGAGGGGCTGCCCCGGCCTTGGCTGGACAAGCACAGCACCGGCGGCGTAGGTGACAAAACCACCATCGTTCTGCTGCCGCTGCTCGCCTCGTGCGGGCTGACTTTGGTCAAGATGAGCGGCCCGGGGCTGGGGCAGACCGGCGGCACCGTGGACAAGCTCGCCTCGATTCCCGGCTTCCGCCTGGACCTCTCGCCCGAGGAGATGAAGCAGCAGGCCAGCCGCATTGGCCTGGCGCTCAGCGGCCAAACCCCCCGCCTGGCCCCCGCCGACAAATCGCTTTACGCCCTGCGCGATGTGACGGGCACGGTGGCCAACATCGCTCTCATCACCGCCTCCATCCTCTCCAAGAAGATGGCCTCCGGCGCCGACAGCGTCGTCTTCGATGTCAAATGCGGCTCGGGAGCCTTTATGCCCGACCTCGCCGCCGCCCAGGGCCTCGCCGCTTCGCTTCGGCGGGTCGGCAAAGCGGCGGGCATGGACATCCGGTCGCTCATCACCGAAATGAACCGCCCCCTGGGCCGCACGATCGGCAACGCCCTCGAAGTGCGGGAAGCCTGGGAGACCCTGGCGGGAGAGGGGCCCGACGACCTGCGCGAGCTCTGCCTGGCGCTGGCCGCCGAAGCGCTGGCAATAGCTGGCCTGCCCGCAGGTTTGGCAGAGGAAAAGCTGGCGTCCGGCGAAGCCTTGGCCAAAGCCGAAGATTGGATCGCCGCCCAGGGCGGGGACATGGCGGGACTCGCCAGCGTCACGGCGCCCCATCAAACTGTCGTGCGGGCCGAGAGGTCCGGCTATGTCTCCGAAGTCTCTGCACTGCAGGCTGGCCTCTTTGCCATGCGGCTGGGCGCCGGGCGGGAGAGGCCGGGAGAGCCCATCGACCCCCGGGTGGGCATCGTGCTCGCCGCTCCGGTGGGCGCCCCAGTGAAGCCGGGCGACCCGCTGGCCGTGATCCACTCCGCCGCGCCGGGCGATT
>JBGSIR010000179.1:0-3536 GCA_041742415.1 Fimbriimonadaceae bacterium
ATGTCACCCGGGGACGGGGCATGGTGCTGCACCGCGCGCTCTGCCAAAACCTCGCCCGCCTGGTGGACGAGGAGCCGGGACGCGCCCACCGCGTGAGCTGGCCGGGCAAGCCGGGCGAGCACTACCCCGTGAGCTTCCGCATGGTCACCCTGGACCGCGACGGCCTGCTGCTCGACATCAGCCAGGTGCTGCGCGACAACGGCTGCAGCATCCAGGCGGCCAACATTAACACCGACCGCAGCGGCATGGCCGACCTCAAAATCACCATCACCGTGAACGATCTGCCGCACTTCCGCAAGGTGCTGGCCGCCATCGGACGCTTTGCCGACGTCATCTCGGTGCTGCGCCTGGGCGTGAAGGGCGGGCGATGAGGGCGGTGATTCAACGGGTGCTGAGCGCCCGGGTCGAGGTGGAGGGCCAGACCGTGGGCAAGATTGGCCAAGGGATGCTTGTGCTGGTGGGCGCTGGCCGGGGCAGCACTTTGGCCGCTGCCGCTCAGCTCGCCGACCGTGTGGCCGGTTGCCGGCTGTTCAGCGACGCCGAAGGGAAGATGAACCTCGCCTTGAGCGCGCTGTCCGAGCCGGGCGGGGTGCTGGCGGTGTCCAACTTCACGCTTTACGGCGACGCCCTCGGCGGCCGCCGGCCCAGCTTTGGGGCGGCGGCGGGCTTTGAGGACGGGCAGGCGCTGTTCAATGCCTTTGTGGCTGAGCTGCGTCGGCGGGTGGACCCGGTGGAGACCGGCGTCTTTGGCGCCGATATGCGCATCCACATGGAGGCCGACGGCCCCGTCACGCTCATTCTGGAGATCGAGCCGCCATCTGCATGACGGCCTGCCACTCCTCTTCGGTCACCGGCAGCACGGAAAGCCGCTGACCCTTGCGCAGCACCTGCATCTCGGCCAGCGCCGGCTCCTCACGCAGCTCGGCCAGCGAGATGCAGCGGGAGAATTTTTCGCCGTGCTCGACATCCACCGCCAGCCAGCGCGGGTTTTCGCTGGGCGATTTGGGGTCGAAATACTTGCTGGCGGGGTCGAATTGGGTGGGGTCGGGATAGGCCTCGCGCACGATGCGCATGACCCCCACGATGCCGGAGGGCTTGGCGTTGGAGTGGTGAAAGAAGGCCAGGTCGCCCGCCTTCATGTCGTCGCGCATGGTGTTTCGCACCTGATAGCTGCGGCAGCCTTCCCAGATGTCGGGGCCGCCCTTTGCGATCAGTTCGTCGATTCCATAGACGTCCGGCTCCGATTTCATCAGCCAATAGCGGGGCATGTCTCAGGTTGACAGTTTTTGGCGAGACGGGCCAGGAATGCAAAAAGTATCGCGCCCTGTGGAAAACCTGTGAAAAGATACAGGTGCTGGAGGTTCTCAAAGCAATGCACAAGCAAACCAGCTCCTTTGCCCTCGCGGTGATGGCCGGCATGGCCTTTCTCGCCGTTGCGGGTGAAATTTATTCGTCACGGGCGGCCTTGGCCGGCCTGGCGTCGGAGCGCTCACGGATGAGCAGTGAATCGGCACGGATGCCTTCGGCCGAGCGGGGCAGCCCGCTCACCTCGGAGCTCATCGGCTGGCGTGAATTCGCCCGCTGATGCTTCGGAAATCCCAGGGGCGGCCCGTCGAAATCTATCGGCCGCATGACACGCGCGGACTAGGCTCACCCAGCCCCCCCGACGCCGCCGCCCCGCTCATTTTGCAGTGCGGGGCTGAAGATGGAAACCTGGGTATCCGGTGCGAAGATCCTGGCCAACCTGTCCTGGTGCAAGGTGGCAACTAACTTCAGTCATGGACTTGTGGAACTGGGCCCGAGTTGACATCAAAGACGTTTTCAACAAATCTGTGTTCGCCTGCCCAATCCATTCCTGACCCAACAAAGAAAAGTTTCCGCTTAGTGTCTGGATGTCTCGTTGGTACATCAAACAAAGAGTAGGTGCCTTGGAATGGCCTCTCAGAGTCTACTTTTCGAAGCAAGAATGCTGTTAGGATCTCCTTTGGCTCAAGCCCTTCCAGAATCTTCACGGCAGCCTGAGCGGTTTTGCCTGAATCTAGGATGTCATCTAGCATCAAAACAGTTCTTCCGCGAACGTCGTATGTCGAGCCTTCCTTCAGCCATTCAGAGAAGATTGTTGGGCTTTGCCCGGTTTGACCGGTGCCGTAAGAAGTTGCGATGATTGGGCTCACCTTAAAGGGGGGGACTCGGCACTTCTCGGCCATCCTGCCAAAAAGTGCGGCAAAAGAGAGACCGCCCGTGAGGATCGGACATATCGTCAGATCATGGCAATCACAAAAAATCTTGGCAAAGGAGTGGACTTCGCTCCGAATATCTTCTCCGGTGACCCAGATATCATATCCGCCATCATGAATGGTGCGACCACATACCAATCTAGGCCTAGGCGGAGTAGCGATGTTTCTTCCGGAGTACTCTTTCATATTCTTTCCAAAAAGTGTTTAAGGATCAACGAGCCAACTTTCTTGGTGAGGGTGAGGCCAGATCAAGCTGGCCTCGATGGTCATGCCGACGTCTATCGTCGGAAGTGAATGATCACATAGGCGATCAGGCCACCGCCGCAGGCGTTGAGAACGAACCAAGGTCCGCTTTCGAAGCCAAAGCTAGCAATGATCATCAAGCCCATGCCGAACGCAATCGTGACAAGCATAAGCGTGTTAAGTTGCCGATGTGCACCCCTCTAGCTCCGTCGACGTTTCGCGACCTGCTTCTGAATCCTGACCCGGTCCCTGACTTTTCCACAACATTGTTAAGGCAGTGTTAAGAATGGGCACATGACTCTCATCTGCCTATTCGTGACCAGTGTTCCTGTGACGAAGTGCACTTGCCTTGGGTTCCTATCACCTGGTAACCGACTAGCCGCCTACATCCATGTCGGCACGACAACTCTCGGCGCATTCTTGGAGCGCGATCTGGCTGCACTGCGGTACGAACGGTGCTTGGCTAGGTCATCAATGGACTCAGCCAGGTCACTAGCCCTCTGGTTTCGATGAATACTCCATGCCAGGCACTGGGGAATTGGCGCTCTCGTGGCATGACTGCCAAATTGGTGCCGCTTTTCCCAGTGGACACACGTCTTATATCGCAGGGGCTCTAGTTGTGGTCGATCAACGCGGCAATTGCCAGAGAGCCCTCGGAAATCAAGGAAAGGAGGTAGCGACAGAATGAAAAATTCTAAGGAGACGAGCCCGAAGGCGGCTTCGGCCGCAAGCAAGGTCTTGCAGAACCCGAAGGCCGGAAAGGCAGCCAAGACGGCGGCCGGTTCGGCATTGAGCCAGACCCCGTCGAAGAAGACCAAGTAGGTCAAGCCACTAATCAGGATGAATCAGTGATAAGGAGATAGTCATGGCAGGATGCCCAGTCAACAGGGGGCGATTCAATGGTGATTCCGCGCCCTTGTACTATCTTCAAGATGGTATTGAGGTCCACTCCGCCGGCGCCCACACCTTGCCGCCGTGAACCACGCGCCACTCCGACTCGCTGAGCCCCAGCCCGGGGGAGGACCAGAGGCGGGTGGCGTGGGCGAGGCGGCCTTG
>JBGSIR010000180.1:0-1867 GCA_041742415.1 Fimbriimonadaceae bacterium
CCGGCAAAAGCACCCTTCTGGGCGCCGCCAGCGAGGCCAAGCCCAAGATCGGCGCCTACCCCTTCACCACCATCAGCCCCAACCTGGGCGTGGCGCAGTCGGGCGACCGCCGGTTCATCATCGCCGACCTGCCCGGCCTCATCGAAGGCGCCGCCGAAGGCCACGGGCTCGGCCATCGATTTCTGAAGCACACCGAGCGCACCAAGGTGCTGGTGCACGTGGTGGACGCCTTCCCGCTGGACGAAACCGACCCCTGGACCAACTTCCTGGTGATTGAAAAGGAGCTGGCCGAATACAGCGCCGAGCTCGCCGCCCGCCCCCGCGTGGTGGCCCTCAACAAGATTGACTTGGAGTCTCTGGGCGACCTGGAGGCGGTCAAGAAGCAGTTTGAGCAATGCGGCTTCCCGGTCTTCTGCGTCTCGGGCGCCACACGGCAGGGCGTCGAGCCGCTGCTGCACCACCTTCACCAGGTGATTGTGGAGGCCGAGGGCGAGGCGGAGGCCGCGCCGATCGTCATCACTTCCCTCTCCCGCCCGGGCATCAGCCAGGAATGGGGCGTGGGCAAGGACGACCAAGGCGCCTACACCGTGGAGGGCGAGCGCATCGAACGGCTGGTGCACATGACCGACCTCAACAACCCCGACGCGGTCCGCTATCTGCACCGACGCCTGCAGCGCATCGGCGTCATCGATCGGCTGAAGGAAGTCGGCGCGGAGCCCGGCGACGACGTGGTGATCGCCGGATGGGTTTTTGAATTCCGGGAGTGGTGATGAAGATCGGAATCCTTGGCGGAACGTTTGACCCGCCCCACATGGGGCACCTGACCATGGCGCGGCTGGCCAAGGAGGCTCTGGAGCTGGACGAGGTGATGCTGATTCCCGCTCACCGCAACCCCCTGAAGGATCGGCACGTGACCGAAGGCCGACTCCGCCTGCAGATGACCGCCGCCCTCGCCATGCAGGAGGCCTGGCTCTCCATCAGCGATCTCGAACTTGAGCGCGGCGGCAAGAGCTACACCATCGAAACCGTGCGCGAGCTCCAGCTCATCCGCCCGGCCCGATACTGGGTGCTGATGGGCAGCGACAGCTACCGCCATATCGCAAGCTGGCGCGAGGCCGACAAGCTGGCCGAGCTTTGCCGCTTCGGCGTCTTTGACCGCGGCCGCGAGACCGGCGACTGGGCCAGGCAGTTCCAGAGCCCCGCCGTGCTGGCCGCCACCGACCTCATTCCCGGCCGCATTCCGCCCACCTCCAGCACCCAAATTCGACGCCAGGTGGCCGACGAGATGATCGACGAACGCCTGACTTTGCCCGACGTGTGGCAAACTATTCACAAGGAGAACCTCTATCGAGACTAAGCCTGACAAGACGATGACCAGCGAAGCCAAGGCCAAGCTGATTGCCGAATATGCCGACGACATCAAGGCGCTGCGGATCGAAACCATCGACGTGCGCGCCAAAACCAGCGTCACCGACGCCATGGTCATCTGCTCCGCCACAAGCGACACCCATGCCCAGGCGGTGGCCGAGCGCGTCACCGAAAAGATGCGCGACCACGGCATCAAGCCCATGCGAAAAGGGCACGCCAGCCGAGCCGATGGCTGGATCCTTTACGACTATGGCGACGTCCTCTTCCACGTCTTTTTGGAAGAAAAGCGACAATATTACGATCTGGAGACTCTATGGGAGACAATGGAGCCGGACCCGGACCTGCAGAGCTGAAAGCTCCTGACCTGGACGCCGCGCTGCGCCTGGCCTTCACCGCCAGCCTGCTGGGCATTGCGCCCCTGCTCAAGCAGGGTCTGGCCCAGCCCGAAACCCTGATTATCGACGCCAAGTCGGGCACTTCTGGCGGCGGTCGGGTGGCC
>JBGSIR010000181.1:0-5322 GCA_041742415.1 Fimbriimonadaceae bacterium
TGGTGAGAAAGTGCGAGCTGCTCACGGCGCGGCGATAGGCGATGGTCACTTCGGGGCGAGTCGTCACCGTGTAGTCGTTGTTCCGCCGGTGGGCAAGCAAGGTGGCGTCGCAGCTAAAGTAGTTCACCGCCTTCACCCGCGGGAACTGGGTGGGCAGCGAGGCATAGAGGCCAGTGATGCGCTCGGCGGCAAAGGCGGCCCGCTCGCGCCCTTCGGCCATGGAATAGCTGGTGGCCCCATATTCGCCAATCATGATCGGGTGGCGGGCGGAATAACGGTTGTAGAACGGCCGCAGCAGGTCCTGCGGAAGCACGTCGCTGGCCGGAGCCGTGAGGTCTTGGTTGAAAAAGGTGACGCTGTAAAAATTCAGCCCCGCCCAGTCCACCACGTCCGCGCCGGGATAGTAGGCGTCGATTTTATCGGCCGGCACGGCGGCCGGGCACCAGAGCATAGCCACGTTCGGCGCCCGCTCCGCCATCACCCGCGCCACAAGGCGAAACTTTTCGCGAAAGAGCGCCGGATTGCCGCCATATTTGGTCCAGCTTCCGTTCATTTCGCTGGCGAAGCGCAGGAAAATCGAGGCGCCGCTGCGGGCCAGGTCGTCGGCAAATTGGCGCAGATAGGCGTCGTCCTTCACCTCTTCCAGGCCGCGATTGGGCTCAAAAGCGATGTGAACAAACTTGTCGCGCTGGTGCAGTCGGGTGATCCAATCGACGGGCGCCTTTTGGCCATAGCCCAGGTAGAAGAAATAGAGGCCGTGGGTCACACCGACGCGGCGCTCGAACTCTTCGGGCAGCTTGCGCGGCTTGCGCGTCTCGTCGCGATAGATCTCGGTCAGGTTCGGGTCGAGGTCAATGAAGGCCCCCAGAATGCACCCAGCGGGCGGCTCATGCTTGGCCAGCGGCGACAGGGCGCCGCGGCCGGAATAGCCCACTTCAATCAGAGTGAGAGGGGCGGGCGCGGGGGCGGCCGCCGCGAGGGCCGAAAAGACGGTCATCATAGGCGGTCGAGATGCCAGCACAGGATACCGCCCGCCGCAAGCCGCCCCTGCCGTGGGGCGTGCTGGCCAATGCCGGCTCAGTGATGATCGGCGGCTCGGTGGGCGCGCTGGCCGGGTCCAGGCTGCCCGGAGACATTGCCCAGACCGGTCAGGTTCTCCTCGGGCTCCTCACTTTAGCCCTCGGCGTGCGCATGAGCCTGGCCTGGCCCAACTTTGCGCGGCTGGCGGCGGTCTCACTGGCCGGGAGCCTGCTCGGCCTCGCGCTCCAGCTCCCTGCTGGGCTCGATTGGCTGGCCGAATCGCTGCGGTCGGCGGTCAGCGGCGGATCCACGTTCACCGAGGGGTTTGTCGCCGCCAGTGTGCTCTTTTGCGTGGGTCCGGTCACGATTCTGGGCTCGCTCCAGGAAGGGCTGGAGGGGCGGCGCGATCTCGTTTTGGTGAAGACAATGCTCGACGGCATTGCGGCGGCGGCGCTGGCGGCGGCCCTTGGCTGGGGCGTCTTCTTTTCGTTTATCTCGGTGCTGGCGGTGCAGCTCCCGCTGGTTTTGGGCGCGCGCCGGGCAACTTGGCTCAGGGCGAAGCCCGAGCGCCTCAAAGCCCTTGAAGGAGTGGGCGGCATCGCCATGCTGGGCATCGGGCTCAGCCTCGCCGGCGCCGCTTCGTTCCCGGCGGTCGTTCTGCTGCCCGCTTTGGCCCTGGCGCCCTTCTTTGCCGATTCCGCTCCCGAGGGGTAACTTGGAGGAGATGCGCTGGCTCTGCCTTCTCGTCCTCACCTTGGCCTTTGCCGGGGCCTGGCCGCAGGAGACATCGCGCTCGGGCCCCGCTCAGGCCATTGAGCAGCTCCTGAGCCTGGAGCGGCAGGACCGGCTGGAGGAGGCTAAGATCCTCGTCAATTTCGCCGGAATCCCCTCCGGCGCCCAGCGCCAGGCGATCCGGGACATCGCCGAATACATTCGCCTCAGCGGCCTCGACCCCGAGCGTCTCGGTGAAACGGAGGGCAACGCGCCGATCGTTTTGGGCCGGATGCAGGGGCCGGATGGGCAGGAGCTGGGCGAGATTGCTCTGGAGCCCAACGGCGGCGGATGGCGCTTCACCTCAACCTCAGCCCGCCAGGCCGGCCAAATGGTTGCCGAGCTGAGGCGCCGCGAAGCCGAGGCCGCTTCGGCCGGAGGCAAGGAGCCCACCAGCAAGCCCGTGACCGAGGAGGCGCGAGGACTCACATCGCCTCGGCAGGCCATGGAAACCTTCCTCATCGCCATGAACCAAGGCGACCTGGCGGCGGCCACCCGAGTGCTGAGCCTGGACCACTTGAACCCGGTCGTGCGCCCGGTGCGCGGCCCCGAGCTGGCCTCCCGGCTCTACGCCATTCTCAACCGCACAGAATTCATCCAGCTCGACACCATACCCAATGCCTCCAGCGGCGGCGACTGGATTTTTGCATCCTTCACGACCGATGCCGGAGCAGGAATCGGCGACATCCGCCTTTCACGCACCGCGGATGGCGCCTGGAAATTCCCCCAGCGCACCGTCGACCAAATCGACGCCATTTGGCAGCAGGTGCGCTCCCTGCCGGTGCTGGCAGGGCTGGAGGACACGGCGGGCTCGGGCAGCGAAACTGCCGAATGGATACGGAGCCGATTCCCGGAAAGCTGGTCGGCCAGGATGCTCGGCATGGAGGCGTGGCAGGCGGCTTCGCTGGCCATCCTGCTTGGCCTGGGATGGCTCATTGGCATGGCCGCCAAGCTGGTGCTGAGATGGGTGCTCATGCGCCGCTTCCGCCGGCTGCAGGGCCAGTTCGATGAGAGGCAGCGCAAAAACCTCACCCGCGGCATCGGCATCGTCTGTGGCCTGGCGCTGCTGCTGGTGGCTCTTCCGGCCCTGGCGCTGCCCACCACCACCTATGCCTTTTTGGCTTTTGCCGTGCAGGTGGCCTTGGCCGTCATGCTCACCGTGCTGATCTGGAGCGCGTGGACCGGTCTCATCAACATCTTTGCCGACGCCATCAACGCCGACAAGAGCCGGGCGCGCTCGCTCTTTGTGCCGCTCTTTCACAGCATCGGGCGAGCGGTCATCATTGGCGCTGTCCTGGTCTACATCGGCGTGCGGCTCGGGCTCAACGTCGCGGGGGTCATTGCGGGCCTTGGCATTGGCGGCGCGATTTTGGCCCTGGCCGCCAAAGACAGCATCGAGAACCTCTTCGGCTCGCTCACGATCCTCTTTGAGGCGCCCTTCGGCATCGGCGACTGGATCAAGATCGACGGCCAGGAAGGCACGGTGGAGGAGATCAGCCTGCGCTCGACCCGCATCCGCACATTCTCCGACACCCTGCTCGTGATGCCCAACTCAAAAATCATCACCGGCATCGTGGAGAACTATGGCCAGCGCCGGCGGCGAAGGTTCAAAGCCACCGTGCCGCTGGCCTATGCCACCCACCCGGCGCAGGCCGCCGAGTTCTGCCGAAAGGTGCGCGAGAAGCTGGCGGCCCGGGGCGATCTCTACGATGAGTCGCTCTATGTTCACCTGAACGATTTTTCGGAGATTGGCGTGGATGTGATGGTCTATCTCTTCATCCTTGCTCCCGATTGGACCGAGGAGCTGAGAATCCGAGAAGAGATCGTGCAGACGCTGCTCCAAATGGCGCAAGATGACGGCGTGAAATTCGCCGTCTCTCCCGAAGCTTTGGAGTCGCTCTTTGGCATACCGGGCCACACCGAGGGCCGAGCCTGATGCGCCGCGCCGCCTTCTTCACCCTCTTGGCCCTGGCAGCCTCGGGCCTGGCGCAGCAGAGGCTGGGGTCCATGGTGGACCTCGCCGCTATGCAGGCCGCCCGCGCCAAGGTCAATGCGGCGATCAAGGCACCGAGCTGGCGCGGCCAATGGGTCGATTCTGAAACGCTCACTTGGCAGGAAGGAAACGCATGGAAGACGCTGAACGTGCGGTCGGGCCAAGAGGGCGTCGGCGAGGCTCCCCGCCCAGGCTCGGGCGGCCGAAGAACCCCGCCGCGCGGAAGACAGCTTCAGGAGGTCACCAGCCCCGATGGCGTCTGGACGGCTCGGCATGAAAATGGCAGCGTTGTCCTCAGCGGCCAGAACAGCCGCCGCACCATCTTTGCCGGCGACCCTGCCGGGCGCATCAAATACGGCACGGCCAGCTGGGTCTATGGCGAGGAGCTGGGGCAGAACGACGCCATGGGCTTTGCCCCCGATGGCCGCCGCCTGTGGGCTTACCGCTTTGACGAATCGAAGGTGCCCGACTACCACGTGGTGCTGGACCATGCCAAGCAGCAGAGCCGCCTCATGCTGGAGGCCTATCCCAAGCCCGGCCAGCCCAACCCCGAAGTCAGCCTGATGATTTACCACCTCTCCCCGGCCCGCACGGTGGAGGTGAAGGTGAGGCCCGGCGCGTTTGACGATGGTGTGGGGCACTACGTCTATGGCATCCAGTGGAGCCCCGACGGCTCCCGGCTCCTCTTCTATCGCACCGATCGACGGCAAAAGGTTCTTGAATTCTGCGCCGCCGACCCCAACACCGGGGCCGTCTCGGTGCTCGACCGCGAACAATTCGCCCCGGCCTGGGTCGAAAACTCCATGCCGATCACCTTCCTCGATGACGCCGAGGACATCGACCAGGCCCCCGAACTCCGTGGCAAAGCGATCTGGCTCTCCGAGCGCAGCGGATTCATCAACGCCTATCTGCTGGACGTGAACAAGGGCGGCGTCACCCCCATCACCCGGCACAGCGCCGACATCCGCTCTGTGCTGAAGGTGGATCTCAAGCGCAAGGAGATGTGGTACACGGCCGCCGACGGCCTCACCCCCGCCCGGCATCAGATTCATCGCATCCGGCTGGATGGAACCGGCCACGCCCGGCTCACCGACCCAGCCCTGCGCCACTCCGCCTGGGTGTCGCCGGATTCTGGGATGGCCGTAATTCAAAGCGAGGCCATCGACGCTCCGCCCGTGATCCATGTCATCGACCGCGACGGCAAGCCCGTGCGCGAACTGGAGAAGGGCGACGATTCGGGCCTGACCGAAGCGGGCGCCCGCCGCCGCGAGCGGTTCTCCTTCACATCCCCCGACGGCAAGACTCCGCTCAGCGGCGTCATCTCCTTCCCGGTGGGCTTCAGCCCGACCAAGCGCTATCCCGTGCTGCTCACCGTCTACGGCGGTCCGCTCGGGCCGATGGCCGACAGCTTCAGCGAGCGGTACTCCGCGCCTTCCGGGCTGGCCGACTACGGCTTCTTGGTGGTGAGCCTCGAAAACCGCGGCCAGGGCGGCCGGGGCAGGGCCTTCAAGACGGCGCTCTACCAGCAGATGGGCCGC
>JBGSIR010000182.1:0-2805 GCA_041742415.1 Fimbriimonadaceae bacterium
GAGAGTGACATGAAGGTGCAGGAGGCCCGCGTGGAGCAGGTTCGCCGCCAGCTCGACGCCGACGTGGTGGCCCCCGCCAAGGCCAACTTGGAGGCGATGGAGCAGAGCGCCCGCGCCGGAGTTGCCCCCATCGTGGAGGACGGCCGCGCCCGCGCCGAAGCCCTCACTCGGCTGGCCGAAAGCTGGAATCAAGCCGGCGACCAGGCCCGCGAGATCTTCCTCATCCAAAAGCTCAAGCCGATTGTGGCTTTGGTGACCGACGCCATCGGCAGCACTCAGATTGACAAGGTGACGGTGATCGACAGCGCAATCTCGGGCGGCAGCGGCCTGGACCCCCGGAGGCTGATGGCCATGAACGAGCAGTTCAAGGAGGTCTTCGGCATCGACTTCGCTGAGAAGATGCGAAACTTTGGCGAAGAGAAGCCCGCTCTCGAAAGCCCCCGCCCGGCATCGACGCCTCAGCCTGAGCCCCCCGCCGTCCCGCCCCAGCTTCCCTAAGGGAGCCAGTCGCGCAGGGAGCGAGGCCGTTCGCTGATCAGCCGCATCAGGTTGATCCAGCGGACGGCCGTGGGGCATGTCCAAGGAGTGGGCCAGGGCTCCCACTCGTCGATGGTGGCGTCGATCACCTCTTCAATCATCCCTGCAAGCGCCCGCCCGGGCAGGCCGGGGTCGTGTGCGCCATAGCCCTCCAGCGCCCAAGGCAGCGCCCAGGCGGGGAAGCGTTGGAAGTCGATGGCAGGGTCGCCCCAGCCCGCGTCGCCCCAGTCGATGAGCCCCGTCAGCCGCAGGCTTTCGGGCTCCACCATGGTGTATCCGGCATGGAGGTCGTTGTGCAGAAAGACCGGCGGGCCTGGATAAGGCGACGCCTTCACCAAATGGTCAATCCACTGTTCGAGCCACCGCCCGTTCATGGCGTCGATCTTGTGGGCCTTGCGAGCCTTCTCAAGCGCGATGTGTGGCTTTGGATCCACCGGGTGGTCAAGCCAGCCTTTCGGGTCCTGGATATTCTTCACCTTTTGGTGAAGAGATTGAAGCTCTTCTCCCACCATTTGGTAGAGAGCGGGCAGCTGGGCGTCATCGGGGTCCAGGCTGGCGAGGTCTTGGCCCGGCGCGCGGCGGTAGAGGGTGAATGCGAATGGGAGGTCTTGGCGCGAATCGTCGAAGACCAGCAGCTCAGGAGTCTTAACCCCCGCCGCAAAGACAGCCGGCACGGCCACCGCCTCGGTCCGCGCATCCTCCTCAAACTCTTCCGACTTCGCCACGCGCAGAATCAGCTCGGCGCCCACGGCATAAACGTCGTTGGCAATGCCCTGCGACGCCATCGCCTCTGCGGCCTCAAAGACCCCGTGGCGCGCCAGGGCGGCGGTGATGCTCATCGGGCAAGGATAGCCGGATGACTGCTGCCAAAGAGTGAATCAACGGCCGGATACTCCCGTCTGTATTTTAAAATTAGGGTTCTTCGTAAAATAGCGTGACGGGCGTTGTCCGGTTGTTTTCAGAACCTCAAACAACGCTCCGGATTCATGTTCGTTATTGTGATATTGGTCCAAAATCTAAAATAAAGACGAGGGGCCAGGTATCCTCAGCTCTCCAATGTCCAACCGCGGCGGCGTCTCTATTCGGCAGCCAGCGGGCTATTCTGCATTCTCGCCCCACCCTCTCCCGCCCAATCCGGCCGTCGCCATGTCCCCGGAGCTGCTTCAGGAGCTTTCTCGGGCGGATCGCTGTTTGGCTCGCTTGGACGGAGCCAGCGACATGCTGCCCGACCCAGATGCGTTTGTGGCAGCCTATGTCCGCAAGGAGGCGCTTCTCTCGTCCCAGATTGAGGGCACGCAGGCTTCGATATCAGAGCTGCTCTCGGCTGAGGCCGAAAGTGCGCGCACCGGCAGTCTGGACATCGGCGAAGTGTACGGATATCTTCGGGCGCTGAATTTTGGATTGAGCCGATTGGGGGAACTGCCTGTCTCGCTGCGGCTGGTTCGAGAAATTCATGGGGAGCTTCTTGCGGAGGGGCGGGGTTCAGAAAAGACGCCAGGGCAGTTTCGGACCAGTCAAAACTGGATTGGCCCCAGCGGATCGAGCCTCGCCAACGCTCGCTTTGTTCCGCCGCCGCCATCCGAACTGATGACCCACCTTGGCGCCTGGGAGATGTTCATTCACGATCCTGCGCCGATGCCGGAGCTTATCAAGGTTGGCTTGATTCACGCCCAGTTTGAAACCATTCACCCCTTCCTGGATGGCAACGGCAGGGTCGGGCGCCTGCTCATCACTTTTCTGCTGTGTCAGATGGAGATTTTGCGGAGGCCCTTGTTGTACTTATCCCACTATTTCAAGCTCCATCGCACGGAGTACTACGATCGGCTTCAGGCAACCCGAGACAAAGGCGATTGGGAGGGTTGGACATTGTTCTTCCTGCGTGGCGTGGCGGAGGTGGCGCAGGACGCCACTGAGCTCTCTCGCAGAATCATCAGCCTGCGCGAAGAGCAGCGCGGCCGTCTGATGGAGCGAGGGAGCCGGACCAGATTGGACGGCCTGAAGGCTTTGGAGCTGTTTTACAGCAAGCCGCATATGCAGACGACGGCTCTTTCCGAGGCGCTCGGATGCTCCTTCGTCACAGCCCAGCGGGTGATCGCGGACTTGGTTTCTCTGGGCATTGTTCAGGAGATCACGGGAAGGCGGCGCAGCCGGATCTATGCCAACCGAGAGTATGTCGACTTGCTGGACGACGACGTGATGCAGCCAGATTGGACCGAACAGCAGTCACAATGACGGCATGAGGCAGTGGGCGGCGGCGGTGATCGCGCT
>JBGSIR010000183.1:0-2339 GCA_041742415.1 Fimbriimonadaceae bacterium
CGAAGAGGACTTCATCCGCAGTCTGGAGGTGGGGCAGACCGCCAGCATCGCCAGCACCCATCCCGCCGTGCGCGAGCGCCTGGTGGGCCAGCAGCAGCGCATCATCGCGCAGGGCCGCTGGATTGTCGAAGGCCGCGACGCCACCACCGTCATCGCGCCAGAGGCTCCGGTCAAAATCTTCCTCACCGCCAGCATCGAAGAGCGGGCCAAGCGGCGCTGGCTCCAGCTTGAGGGCTCCGCCGACCGCCCGCCGCTGCAGGAGGTTGTGAAGGATGTGGTGACCCGAGACCATCGCGACTACACCCGCGGAGCGAGCCCCCTCATGCTGGCCGAAGGCGCAACGATCATCGAAAGCTGGGACCGCACTCCGGCCCAGATCGCAGACCAAATCCTGGAGAGAATTCGCGCATGCGACGCCTCGTAATCGCCACCCACAACCCCAAAAAGGCGGGCGAGATGACGCAGATTCTGGGCGCCCGCTTTCCCGGCTTGGAAATCTTGACCCTCGCCGATTTTGAGGACGCCCCCGAGCCCGAGGAGACCGGAGCCGACTACGAAGAGAACGCCCGCATCAAGGCTGAAAGCGCGGCGCAGTTCACCCACGAATGGTGCCTGGCCGATGATGCTGGGCTCGAAATCAACGCGCTTCCGGGCGAGCTGGGGGTCTTCAGCAAGCGGTTTGCCGGAGAGGAGACTCCCTTTGAAGAAAAGATGCGAATCATCTTGGAGCGCATCGCAGAGGCCGAAGACCGCCGCGCCCGGTTCGTCTGCTGGGTGGCCCTCGCCTCGCCGGGCGCCGCGCAGGTGGAGGCTTTTTCGGCGATCTGCGAGGGTGAAATTGCCCCCGAGCCCAGCGGCGGAGGCGGCTTTGGCTACGACCCCATCTTCTGGCTGCCCGCTCTCGGCTGCACCATGGCCGACCTCACCGCAGAGCAAAAGCACGCCGTGAGCCACCGGGGCCAGGTCCTCCAAACGGTCGGCGACCGCCTGGAGAGCCTGGTTGCGGAAGGTTAGCCTGCTCAGGGTTCAAACAATCGCTCTGCGCGTACCCTGGCTGTCGGAAGCCAATCCGCGCTGCCAGATACAAAAGTATAGTTCGACCCCCCAAAGTAAGCATTTGCCTTGGGGGATTGGAATTGCCACAGGTGGCTTAGATCATCCGGGCCCCGTCTTGCAGGAGTGTCGGTATCATCAGGCACTGACATTGCCACTAGTCCACTTCGGCATTCGAAGGATTCAATGGTTTTAGTGGGTGCATCGAAGCTGGATTGCGATTTTCCGGAAAGCCAAAAGTAGTCAAATTGGTCAATGACTATAGTGTCTGATGTCGCAGAATTTAGGCAGAAGCCCATGTGCCAAACAGCGCGCTCAACCGGTGTGTCGCCGCAAGTCACTGATAGGCCGTATGGCTTGAGCCAATCGCGATAGATGATGGTCTGCTTGGAGAACTGTAAGCCTTGGTCAAAGGGTATCCGCCCGAAGACGATGGCTTCGGGCGCCGGATACCGATCATCATGGTCTGTTCCGTACAGTCCGAGCGCCAAAGACTGCTGGCGCACCGCGTTGAGGCAAGCCGTGCTCTTTGCAGACTCTTTTGCTGCCACGAGTGCCGGCAGTACGATTCCTGCTAGAATGATTATCACTGCAAATGCCGTGAGGACCTCAATCAGGCTTGCCCCTCTGCGAATCATCATTGCTAGTTGGGAGTGATGTTCCCCTGATCGTTCACGCAGTTCTTTCTTGCCGGGCCGTCTGCAGCAGGTTCACAGATGTCGAACACATTAATGCATTCCTGAACATCTGCAGGATTGGAGTAGTTGTCATTGCACCATTGTCCAGCGTCGGCCGCCGTCGCGCCAGCGGCGTCTTGGTCAGAGACATCGCCCGTAGTCTGGCCTCCGCTCGGTGGGCCACCATTGCAACCCCCAAGAAAGAGGATTCCAAGAGTCAGGGCCAGGAGGCCAATAGTGGCGGGGGAGAATGGCCGATGATTTGCCGAAACATTATCTAGCTCAGAGCCGAAAAGAGTCGGGGGGGGGGGGGAGGAATATTCATCCTATTTGCTCCGTGCATGAACCAATGCATGCACCCTAGTATTCTAACTTGCATTTGCCCCTTCTTGTCAAGCTTTGACCCGGAATTTTTTGAGATGCCATGCGAGCATTTTCGATGAGCCAAGTGCTGTCTTAGCTCTGTTGCCTGAATATGGCATTTGGCTGTCCGCTTTGCATAGTTTCCTTGATGCCGAAGGCCTCTTCAAATTTGTCCGTTATGACCTCAATAGCAAAGGCCCGCTCGGCATAGGCGCGGCCGTTGGCGCCCATTTGGCGGCATCGGTC
>JBGSIR010000184.1:0-2171 GCA_041742415.1 Fimbriimonadaceae bacterium
GGCGGCAAGCCGGTGGTGGCGGGCATCTCGGCCATGAGCACCGCCGAAGCCGTGAGCCTGGCCCAGGATGCCGAAGCGCTCGGCTGCCAGGGACTGATGGTGCTGCCGCCCTACGTCTATCCGGGCGACCGGCGCGAGATTTCGGCGCACATGAGCGCGGTCATCGAGGCCACTTCGCTCTCGTGCATGCTCTACAACAACCCCATCGCCTACGGCATCGACTTCTCGCCGGCGTGGGCCGAGGAGCTGGCGGCCAAGCACGAGAACCTGCACAGCATGAAGGAATCGAGCGCGGACGTGCGCCGAATTCATGAGCTGCGCCGACGCCTGGGCGATCGACTCGCGCTCTTTGTCGGGGTTGACGACGTGGCGCTGGAGGGATTCCAAGCCGGAGCCATCGGCTGGATTGCAGGCCTGGTCAACGCCTTCCCTGCCGAATCGCAGGCTCTTTTCGATCATGCCCAAGCGGGCCGCACCGCTGAAGCAGAGGCCATCTATCACTGGTTCCTGCCGCTGCTCCGGCTCGACGTGGTGCCGAAGTTTGTCCAGCTCATCAAGCTCACCCAGCAGGAAGTGGGCTGGGGAAGCGAGACCGTGCGGGCTCCGCGCCTGGCGCTGGAAGGCGCCGAGCGCGAGGCCGCCCTTGCCATCATCCGCGAGGGTGTGGCGAACCGGCCTTGAGGGCGTAGTCCACGGCGTCGCGGGCGGTCTCTTCAAAGGGCCGCCACGTCACGCCCAGCTCCTCTTCTGCCCGGCGGGATGAGATAGGCAGGCCGGCCGCGAGCGTGGCCACTCCCGACTTGGGGATCGGGCTGTCTTTGCCAAAGATGCCAAAGAGGGGCTCCAGCACGCTGGCCAGCCCGAGAGCCATCGGAACGGGAACCAGCGAAAGCTTGCCTTTGCCAGAAGCGGCGGCGATCTTGGCCAGCGCGTCCTGCGGCTTCATCATGACTCCGCCGAGGTTGTAGGTTCGGCTTTCGCTGGCTCGCTCCAGAGCCCGAACGATGCCAAAGGCCACGTCGCGCACATCGGCAATGGCCAGCTCTTTGCCCGCCGGGAAGTTGACAGATTTGCCCGCGGCCAAGTCGCGCACCATCTGCCCCGCCGAAGTGGGAGCGGTGTCGTCGGGGCCAAACATCCAGCCCGGGCGCACCAGAATGATGGGAATCTTGGGCGCCGGATTCATGCCTCGAATCGCCCGCTCCATGGCCGCTTTGCTCATGCCATAGGGGCTCAGGCGGGTGGCGCAGTCGGCAGGCGCGTCCTCTTCGGCCCCCGCCTTGCCGCCCGTGCCGGAGATGACAAGCGAGCTGGAGACAATGAGCGCCTTGCCGACACCCAACTCCTCGCAGACGCGGATGAGCTTGAGAGGAGCCTCGACGTTCAGCTCCTGCAGCGGCCCGGCGTGGCGCCCATAGCCAAACGATTCTCGGAAGTAGGCCGCGCCATGCATCAGCGCCGAGCACCCGGCCAACTGATCGCTCCAATCGTCGATGCGGGCGATGTCGCCGACCACCACCTGAATGCGGTCGGAATCGGGCAAAACCTGCTTCGCCTTGTCCGCGCTCCGGGCCAGCGCCTTGATTCGGTACCCTTCCTGCAGAAGCCGCCGCACCACGGCCATGCCGAGAAGGCCCGTGGAGCCGGTGACAAAGACTTCGGAACTTCGTTCCATACACGAATAATACGACTATGGAATCAAATTCTCTGGGACCGCCTTCCGAGCCCGTCGATGGCTGGCAGATGGTGATTGACGTCTGGACCTTCTTGAACTTTGTCTTTGATGCGGCTGAGCCCGTGTTCGAGCATCACGGTCTGCACCAGAAGTCTCTCGTTCTGCTGGCGCTGCTGGACAAAACCGGCTCTCCGATGGAGCTGGCCCATCTCCTGCGCTCGCCCGCCAGCTCTTTGAGCAGCATGCTGAAGGAGATGGAGGGCAAGGGGCTGATCTCGCGCAGGCTGCATCCCGACGACCGGCGACGGCATGTGCTGGAGCGCACCGAGCTGGGCGACCAGGCCCTCGCCGACGGAATCCAGGCGATTCGTCGATGCGTGGCCGAACGGGTGAATGCGGCGCCGGAGAGCCAGCGGGCCGCCTTGGGCGAGGCCATGGTGATGCTGCGCCGCGCCGCGGACATTCCAGAATAGGCCCGCACAATCAAGGGGCTCGA
>JBGSIR010000185.1:0-3140 GCA_041742415.1 Fimbriimonadaceae bacterium
GCGCTGCCGATCCAGGCGCCCGGAACGGTCTCGCGCAGAGCCTTCACCGAGGCGCCGTGGCTCAGCAGGACGCCCTTCCAAACGGCCATCACTTCCTCGCGCGGAAGCCGAAGGCCCGGGGCATGCTCGCCGCGCTCGTGGCCCAGCGAGATAAAGACGCTCGGCTCGTTCAGGGTCATCCAGTTCTTCACGCGGTCGCCAAGCTTGCGGCCCACGGCCTCGGTGTAGGCGGCAAAGAGCTCAGGGGTCTCGGGGTTTCTCCATCCGCCATCCTGGTGCAGCTCCCAAGGGAAATCCCAATGGAAGAGGGTGGCGTAGGGCTGGACGTTGTTTTCCAGGAGCGAATCGACCAAGCGGTCGTAAAAGTCGAGTCCCTTTTCGTTCACCGCTCCGCGGCCGGTGGGCACGACGCGGGGCCAGGAGATGGAGAATCGGTAGGCGTGCAGGCCCAGCTCGCCCATCATCTTGGCGTCCTCGGCATAGAGCCGGTAGTGGTCGCAGGCCGTGTCCCCGTTGTCTCCCGCAAAGACCGCGCCAGGGCGGCGGCACAGCATGTCCCAGACGCTCAGCCCCTTGCCGTCAGCGTTCCAGCCGCCTTCCACTTGATAGCTGGCGGCGGCGGCGCCCCAAACAAAGCCTTCGGGGAATCCCTTTCCCATATCGCGGCCTAGGATACGGTCTCGGCTGACCTTATTCCTGGGGCGGCCCCCTTTGCTTACTGCAAACTCAAGGACTGAAGTCTATGCTTCATAGCCCAAGCCTCGCGGGCCGCGGGGCTGTTCAGAAAGAATCCGATCTCAAAGCCGTCGATTCGATCGAGCTGTTCGGCAAGCCGCGGATCGGCGCCTTCGAAGACGCTGGCGCAAAAGTTGGGGCTCAGGCTCTCGCACTTGGCCTGGCTGCTCAAAAAGCCCAGCTTGGCCCCCGTGCTGTCCAATGTCGGGTTGAGCACGAATCCGCTTGAGAGGCCCTGGGCCGCCGCCGGTGACTCGGCCCAGAGCCGCGTGTCATAGATGCAGTAGCCGCTGGAATTGATGCGCCACCCTGCCCAAATATGAGCCTCCGAGGCCCGCTGGGAAAAGTCTTTGGCCACCAGCCACGATGTGGCCACCGAAAACGGCAGCCCTGCCAATCGGTCGGCGCCGGCCGTGCTGATGAGAAATGATGCGGTCGTGCTGGCAAGGTCCGGCATGGACTTGGACGGAGAAAACGTCACCTTCACGTCCGTCCTGCCCGAGGCCGGAATCTTCACGGAAAGCGGCGCGTCGATGCTCAATCCGCTGATGCGCGGCGCATCAATGCGCACCTCCGCCCCAGCCTGACCGGCCACTTTCAGCAGTCGGTCGTAGCTTTTGCCCGCCATAAAGGCATTCTCGCTCGGCGCAAACTGGGCGCTGAGCCGGGAGGAGGGGTTGGTGACGAGTCCGCTCACCGAAAGAGAAATTCTGGAGCCATCATCCACTTGAATCAGGCCCCGCTTGCCGCCTGCCGTGGCCGCGTCCATCTCCAAAATCAGCGCATAGGCTTGGCCCGGCTTGATGGGCGCTGAGTCTCCCCGGCTGTCTTCGAGGGCTTGGCGCGTCCACTGTGCTTCACCAGCCTCACTGAGCTCGGGGGTCTGCACAAGCAGGCCCACGGCGCGAATGCCGCCATCCACCAGGCCACGAACTGAAACTCGACCGCCTTTCAGGCTGACGCCGTGAAACATCAGCTGCTCTTGGCCAGCCCAGGTGTCCACGCTGGGGAAGGCAATGTTCTCGTTGATTCTGGCGGCCGGCTGGATGATGTCGCGCCCATGAAAGAGGCGGTCGGCGTCGGAGGCCTCGCTCTCGCTGGCCGGGGTGTGGCTGGGCAGGCCGAGGCCGGGCGCAGACTTCGCCGCGCGAAGTGCGGGAGCAAAATAGGCGGGAAGAATAGCGGCCCCGCGCCCAGAGCGGATTAGAATCTCCACCGCCGCCGGGTCGTTCATCAACAGCCAAGAGCCTGTGACGCGCTGTGCATGGGGGCCTATGGCCTCAATGGCCGCCGGCACGATCATGGGCTGCTCTCCCCCCCACGCCAGCGCCATTGCCAGAGTGCCAATCATGAATCAGTAGGACGCCAGCCGCTCTGAATTGTTTCTTGAATATTCACATATTCCTTGAAAGGTGAGCGAGGATTCACCGCTCGCTCATCTTTTCTTCACCGATTCAGGCTCAATTGAGCTGCTCGCTCAGCGCGGCTCGGGCGGCGGCGATGGCCTCGGCCTTTTTGCCCAAGTCCCGCCCTCCGGCAGTGGCAAAGTTGGGCCGGCCTCCGCCGCCTCCGCCCGAAGCCTGCGCGGCGGCCTTCACCATGTTTCCGGCGTGGGCTCCTGCGGTCGTCGCCGCTTCCCCTGCCTTGCACACAAAGAGCAGCTTTTCACCGTCCAAGTTGACGACAAGCGCCACGGCGTCGGGTTTGCCTTCCACCAGGCGGTCAGCCACGCGCTGGCAGTCTTTCGGGTCGGCGCCCTCGGTCTCTTCGATGCGAAGCAGAACCGCTCCAATCTGCTCGTCTTGGCTCTTGCTGGCTCCCATCGCGGCCATCTTCTCGCGCTTGGCCCGCTCCTCCTTGAGCTGCTCCTGCAGCCGGTCGATCGCCTCCACAAGGTCCTTGGGGTTGGCCTTGAGGCGGTCCGCAGCTTCGCGGATGCGGCGCTCCTGGTCCAGGGCCCATTGGTAGGTGTGAGCGCCCGTGAGGGCGAGGATGCGGCGGATTCCGCTGGCGGCGCTGGCTTCGCTGATGATCTTGAAGAGGCCGATTTCGCCGGTGCTGCGCACGTGGACTCCGCCGCACAGCTCGCGGCTGAAGCTCGGCTCGGCGGGGCTCATTCCGCCAACTTGAACGACCCGCACCCGCTCGGCATACTTCTCCCCAAAGAGCGCCATCGCCCCCATCGCCCGCGCCTCATCCAGGGGCACGTCCTCATAGGTCTGCATCGGCTGGGCCGCCCACACCTGCTCGTTCACGATGCGCTCCACCTGCGCCAGCTCGTCGGCGGTCATGGCGTGGCCGTGGGTGAAGTCAAACCGCAGGATCTCGTCCGAGACCAGCGAGCCCGCCTGGCTCACATGGGCGCCGAGCACCTGGCGGAGCGGCGGGCACGGTGGGCCTGCTGG
>JBGSIR010000186.1:0-7592 GCA_041742415.1 Fimbriimonadaceae bacterium
ACCGCCGCCCAGCTCAGCGGCGAGGCCCCGCCCGACGCCGAAAACGCGGCGGCCGGCCTTCTGGACCAGCTGACGCTGTGGAGTGGCGCCCGCAAAGCGGCAGGCATTATTGATGACCCAACAAGGCCCCGGCCAGCCCAGGTCGCCGCTCTGGACGACCCCATGCTGGACTTTGCCGCCACGCTCCTGGCGCGGCCAAAATGGCATGTTGAGCGCGACTATGTCGAGGGCCCTTATTTGTCGTTTTCCGAGCGTTCACGGCTCAAGGACTTGGCAACGGCATATCAATGGCGTGCATGGCAGCGAAGCCGAGAAGGAGACGTGGATGGAGCAATACATGACGTCGAAGCGGCTGTCCGCATGGCCAAGCACACGGCCACGGAGCCATTTGTTTCGGGTGGGCTTTCATCAGCCGCCATCGACCACACTGCGGGAACAGCTGCCCTGGATGCGGCCATGGTTCTTTCAGAAAACTCTTCGGCGCTTCGCCAGATTCATCAGGTGATGGAGGATAACGCCTATGATCTCTTGTTCGTGCCTTCGCTTCGAGGAGAGTTCTATGGCGGAGCCAGCCTTTTTCGCAATCTTCACCATTACGGCGGAATGAACTTCATGTATTCACTGGCACTATCATCGCGGAAATTGCCCCCGCCACCGCCAAGGCAGGCTCTCAACGACACCGACATTCCCCAAGATGCCACACAGCGCGCCGCCTTTGCCCGGCACCTGCAGTTCTGGAACACCGTGTTTGAGGGCGAAGACCAAAGCCTGCCAGGATTGAGCAGGAGGCTTTATGCTGAAGATGAACGGATCTCAGAATCTCTGAGACCGTCAGAGGTTTTGCTCAAAGTGACAATGCCAATTTTTGCGCAAGCCGGCAACGCCTTTGCCCGTCAGAACGTGATGCAGGACATGCGCCGTGCGACGGTCCTGGCCGCGGCCTTCCGCGCCGAGAATGGGCGGTGGCCCAAGGACTTGGCGGAGATCGGCGTCGAAATCAAGAATCCCCTCAGCGGCGAGCCGGTGGGTTATGCCGCCCAAGGCGCCCGCATCACCTTGTGGACTCCCGAGCCGGGCAAGGAGGACAAGGGGGCGGTCTTCGAAGCGAAAGCAGGCGAAAGGCTGGACACCTGGCGCATCATCTGGCCCAACCCAAGCGCCGACAGTGACCAGCGATGAGCCAACGGTTGCACAGGCCGCGTTACAATTCAGGCATGCTCGCGCGGCAGATATGTTTGGTGGCCGCCGCGCTGCTCGTGCCGGGCGGATGCGCGGCGAGTCGGGATATTGCGGAGAGCGGGCCGCAAGGCGCCGGGGGCGCTCAGCAGGAAAGCGTGCTGGACCGATTGCGCCGCCAAACCATGCGGCCCCGAGCGGAGCATCTGGCGGCGGCAGATCGGCTTCCCCAGGCCATACAGAACGCTCGGGCGGCGGGGCTTTATGTGACGGTGAAAGACCTTCCGCCGCCGCCGCTTCCGGAATTGAACGGCGCACTGATTGCCTTTCCGCCTCAGCCCGACAGGCTCGGGAGAGGCGTGGAGCCGGAGGCCGAGCGCTTTCGCGAGGCCTGGTTCGATGACCCGGCCTCGCTGAACCTTGAATCCGACGCCTGGCTTGCCCGCATCGAGCGCGGCCTGAGCATGCCTGCCTGGCGCATTGCGCGGGATTGGAGCATGGGGCCCTACTTCTTCATTCCAGAGCTCGCTCTCATGAAAACGGCGGCCAATGCCTTCCGGCGCCGAGCCGGGATGCGGGCCGAAGAGGGGCGGCTAACCGAGGCCCTGGCCGATGTGCGCCGCATCGCTCACCTCAGCGAAGCCGCCGCCGCCGAAGAACTGCATCCGTGGGCCTGGCTGGCCGCAGTTTCCATTCAAGCAATTGGCCTGGAGGCGATCAGGGACCTCCATGCGAAGGGGATTGGGCGGGACCAGCTTCGTGAGGCCCTGGCCGACTTCCAGCCGCTCTCGGCTGAAGACGCTTATCGTGGAGACCTCTTGATCGTCCTGGCCGTTGCTCGAAACTATGACGTCTTTGGGGGGGCTTCCAAGATTGCGTTTTCCGATGTTGGACTGACTATGGAGGCCAATCTCGCCGTGGAAAATGGAGCCGTCCTCAGCGCCTCAGAGACTCCCACCAGCCGTGAAGGCCAGGCCATGGCGGCCCTCGCCTTGGAGCTCTTCATCGCAGAGGGGCCGCCGTCGCCAGAAGCCCTGGACCGGGTTCGGGAAGGCAAGATATGGGATGAGATCAAGGCTGGCAATGTCCTTGCGAACTGCATACTCGCTGTCTTGGGCGGCGAGAGTGACCATGCGGAGGCTGCCCAAAAGGCCGCCGCCCGCCGAGCTGAAATCGCTGCGCTTTTGGAAAAGCCGCCAGCCCGCTGAATCTCGCCGGGCCGGCGGCTTGGCAGAGCCTTAGGAGCCCTTGACGATCGCCAGGGTGTCCTTGAGGCTCTGGGCGGATTTGTGGAGGGCTTCGCGCTCGGCGTCGGTGACCTTCGGCTCATAGATCTCGTGCGCGCCGCCTCGGCCCACGCGGGTGGGGAGGGAGAGGCAGATGTCGGAGATGCCGAGCTTGCCCGACTGCAGGGCCGAGACCGGGAGCAGGCGGCCGGAGTCGAGGGCGATGGCCTCGACGACTTCCTTGATGGAGATGCCCACCGCGCGGCCGGCGCCGCCCTTTTGGCGGATGACTTCGGCGCCGCTGGTCTTGGTGGTCTGGAAGATCTCGTCGGCCACCTCTTGGGTGAAGCCCGGGATGCTGAAGATGGAGGCTCCGCCGATGGTGGCGCTGCTCCAGATGGGGGCCATGCTATCGCCATGCTCGCCCAGGATGAGGGCTTCAACGTCCTTGGCGCCCACGTTCATGCGGTCGGCCAGGAGGCTGCGGAAGCGGCTGGTGTCGAGCACCGTGCCCAGGCCCAGCACGCGCTCGCTGGCGACGATGCCGGCCTCCACCGTGAGGTGGGTGAGGATGTCGACGGGGTTGCTGACGATGAGGAAGGTGGCGTCATCCGCCAGCTTCACCTTCTTGACCTCCTCCAGGATGCCGGTGAAGAGGCCGACGTTGCGGTTGATGAGATCGAGGCGGCTCTCGTCGGGCTTGCGGCGCAGGCCTGCGGTGATGACAACGCAGTTGCTGCCTTCGACGGCCTCATAGCCGCCGCTGGTGAAGACCTGGTTGGCGGTGAGGGCGGCGCCGTGGCGCAAGTCCAGGGCCTCGCCCGCGGCCAGATCCTGGTTCACGTCGACGATGGCGATGTGGTTGACGATGCCGCCGAGCTGCAGGGCAAACGCGGCGTCCGCTCCAACGCGTCCACCTCCGCCAATGATGCTGACCTTCATAAGATTTTTGTGCTCCAAGGGTGGCCGGCTTCGGCGCCGACCGCTCTTCTATCGATGATGGCAGGCCGCTTTCCGCGCCGCCGAAACTCCCGGGACTCGGGCCCAAAAGGAACTCATGCGAGGTTCGCCGCATATCAATGAGGATATGCGGCAGTTTTGGGCGGCGACGGGGGCAGTGTTGGCAGCCCAGGCTTCTTGGGGCCAGGTGCGCGAGATTCCCTTTGCTCCGCTCGCCGCTCCGCCCGTCATCGATGGCGAGCTGCTCCCGGGGGAGTGGCCCGACGACGCTCGGGGAACCGACTTCTTTGACGAGAACGGCGGCCCCGGCACTCTGCCCGTGGAGTTCTGGCTGACAAGTGACAGCGCCTTTGTCTATGTCGCCGTGCGAGTGAAGGCCGACCCCAAAACCCTGCGAAACCAAAACTACCGCCGCAACAGCGGCCTGGGCGGAGACGACCGCGCCACCCTGATCATCGACGGCTCGGGCACGGGCAACGACAGCGACCGTTTCAGCTTCAATGCCAGCACCGGCAACTCCATCTCGCTGAAAGGCGGGCGGCCAAGCGCGAGTGGATCGGCGAGTTTGACTCGAAGGGGCGGATCACCGAAACCGGCTGGGAGGGCGAAGCGCGCATCCCATGGAGCCTGGTCTCCGACGCTCAAGAGGGCACGCGAAATATCAAGTTCCTCTTTGAAATCGACATCAGCCGCACCGACCGCGAGGCGCAGTTCCAGCGGCTCGGCAGCGACCGCACCGCCTGGCCCATTTGGCGCGATGTTCCGGTGCCGGCCATCGACCGCAGCTCCAGCATCCTCGCTCTGCCCTACGCTTCACTGCGATATGACAGAGACCTGCGCGGCTCTTTTGGATTTGATTCGGGCGTCGACCTGAAAACCCAGCTCAGCAGCGGCATCACCTATGTCGCAACGGTGAACCCCGACTTCCGCAATGTCGAGGGCGAGGTTCTGGACCTGGGCTTCAGCTATTTCGAGCGGAGCACCCGTGAGACTCGGCCGTTCTTCTTGGAAGGTCAAGACGACCTGCCGGACAACCTTTTCAACAGTCAGCGCATTCGGCAGATCGACGCCGCCGTCAAGGCTTATGGCCCGTTGAACACTCGCATGCGTTTCGGTGTTCTTCACACCCAGCGCATCGGAGATCAATCCGTGACCGCCGTGGGCGTGAGCGGAAGCACCCCGAGCCTGCTGACTTGGAGCGCCGAGGCCGTGCAGAACGATGAGCCGGGCCGCGACAACACTGCGCTGCGCATGGGGCTTAACCAAAGGGTGGGAAGCTGGAACGCCGGGCTCAACTTGAAGCGCACCGACGACCAGGAAGAGGGCCAAGGCGGAGACTGGTCGGCCAGCCTCTCCAAGTTCTCGAACCGCGGCTTCACCCGCCTCAGCTACAGCGAGGTGACCGACGACTACTTCGCTCGGCTCGAATTTCGAGGCGGAACCGGAAACAAGGGCTTCAACTACAACCAATCGATCCAAAGCGAATCCCGCGAAGGATGGGTGCAGGGCGCAGAGCTCGATTTCGGCTTCAGCCACCGAACGAGTCTGAATGGCGACAAGTACAGCAGCAATCGGTATGCCGCTGTCGGTGTGACACTTCGCAACACTCTTGAAGCAAGGGTGTCCGCCTCTACCGGCGAGTTTCTGGACAATAAGGACCACAACTGGGGAGGAGGAATCGGCTTCTTCCCGAACGACCCCAACCGTTCGGTGGGAGTTGATTTTGAACGAGGGCGCGTGGGCGGGCGCGACTTCAGCACATGGGGCGTGGGCGCATTCTATCGCCCGCAGATCAACTGGCGGCTCAACGCCAGCTACAGCGAGTTTGAGCGCATCGACTTGGAGCGCCAAGCCATTGTGAGCGCGAGCTACGACCTGGACGAATTCCACACCATCGCCGCCCGCGCCGTGCTGCGGGGCGACCTCTGGAGCTGGTACGCCAGCTTCGGCCAAACCGGCAAGAAAGGCACCGAGTACTTCCTCATCGTCGGCGACCCCAACAGCGACGAGTTCCGCCCGACGGTGGCGTTGAAGGTGCTGACGCCTTTTGAGCTGAAGTTTTAGATGTTCACCAAATGATATCGACCCCAGCGTAACCAGGAAACTTCGCGTCTGAGGTGACTATGGGCAAGCCTTTTTCCAGGGCCGCGGAAATGATCAACAAGTCAAAGGGATCCGCGTGGTCCTCACGATGCGGCAACTTGACGAGTTGAGAGCAGACAGACAAGCCACAACGTATCATAGAAATATTGCCGTCTCGAACGTCCTGCATCAGATCGGAAATTGCGATGCCTTCAAGCTTGCGTTTGCGCAATTTGATCGCAATCTCCCATGCACTGCAGTCACAGACGCAGAGATGTTTAGCATCGAAGATCGCGTCGCGCGCTGGAATCGAGAGCTTTTCTGGAGAGCTCACAAGGAATATATATGCACAAGTATCCAGAATGAGCGACGAATATGACATCTAAAAGCTTTCGAAGTCTGGCAGTGGCTCATTAAAATCGTCAGAGACGCGCGCCTTGCCTTTCAGTCTTCCACGCATTCGCATGCCTGGGCTTTCAATTGATTCTTTGCCCTGTGACACCGGACTTGTTCCCCAAACAACTCTCGAACCAAGCTCAATCACTTGAAGTCGTTGAAATGACGTTTGTTGATAGATGGCTTGCGTTGCCCCCGCAGTTCTCCTTGGAATTGACGTTGCCATGGGCTGACTAGGCCTCACCCTTCAGCTTATTTTCGTCGATGAACTTTGACAGAATTGCCACCAGATCTTCAGCCTGTCGCCATGAGAGCGAAACGATTCCTTCAGCGTGACAGATCAAGCTGTCTTCGGTTGTTGGGGGTTCCGGCTGATAAGTTTCCGGGACTGTGTAGAAAGACAGCCGGACACCCCACGGACCGAATGTCCCGAAAATGCCATCAACCGTAATCCGCGGCGCTTGCACCACGGATGCTTCGCTGAAAACAAACTTGTTCGGCGATTCGTCAGGCATATTCTGATTATATTCCATTCCAGGCGCCTTTATCCCACCCCGCCAGTGCGCCAGCGGGCGAACTCATCCTGCGTCACCGGCTCCACCTTCACCACGTTCTCGGGCTCTACGTCGATGAGCTTGAGCCAGTCCTCCAGGGTGTCGCTCTTGGGGAAGATTTCGTTCTCGCGGAACTCCTGCTCCACCGCTTGGTGGAGGTCGCTTTCGCGCACGCCGTGCTCCACGGCAGGCTCGGCGATGGCGCGGCGGATGGCGGTGTCTTTGGCGCGGTCCACCACCGATTTCAGCAGGGCGCCGCTCACCAGGTCCTTCCAATGCAGCACCTCGGTGATGCCGCTGGCCTTGTGCACGCGCAGGAATTCGGTCTCGCTCTGCTCGCGCCACAGGTGGGCCAGGGTCGATTCGACCAGGGCGGTGCGGGCGCATTCGTCGCCGCCGTGGGCTTCCGATTCGGTGGGGTCCACGGGCAGCCGGTCGTGCAGATAGATCGCCAGGATGTCGCGTGAGGCGGCCCGGTCGGGGCGCACCACCTTCACCTTGCGGTCAATGCGCTCGGGCCGCAGCACGGCGGGGTCGATGTAATCGGGGCGGTTGCTGGTGAGGATCAGCACCACGTTTTCCAGCTCCACCATGCCGTCCAGCTCGGCGCAGAACTGGGGCACCACGGTGTTGCTGATGTTGAGGTAGCGCCCGCCGCTGCGGGTGCGCAGCACCGATTCGGCCTCGTCCATAAAGATCACCACGAGCTGGCCCTCCTTGGCCTTGGCGCGGGCGGCGGCAAAGATCTCGCGCACGATGCGCTCGGTCTCGCCCAGCCACATGTTGAGAATCTTGGGGCCGCTGATGTGCATAAAGCACTCCTTCACCTCGTGCCCCACCCGCTTGGAATACTCCTTGGTGAGGTTGCTGGCGATGGCCTTGCCCAGCAGGGTTTTGCCACAGCCGGGGGGGCCATAGAGCAGAATGCCCTTGACCGGCTTCTTGCCGAATCGGGCAAAAAGTTCGGGGTGAATGAGGGGCAGCTCGATGGTCTCTTTGACCAGCCGAATCGCCTCGTGCTGGCCGCCGACCGCGCTCCAGGGGGTCTCGGGGATCTCCTCGATCCAAAAATCCTTCGCCTCTTTCTGGGGGAAAAGCTCGACGGCGAGGCGGCCGCTGGAGTCCAGCCGCACCTCGTCGCCGCCCTTGATTTCGTAGGCATCGAGGGCATGGGCGCGCTGCACCAGGCGCCCGCCGC
>JBGSIR010000187.1:0-10146 GCA_041742415.1 Fimbriimonadaceae bacterium
GCCGATGGCTCCGGGCTGGACGGCGCCGAGCCCCGCGCTGGGGTCTCCGCCCAAGAGCATCACGACCAAAGCAATGATCAGAGCGAGCCCGCCGCCTCCCGCCACCGCCGTTCGGCCTGAGACGCCTCGTCGGTCCTCTATGTTGTCGCTCTGCCTGCGGCCCTTCCAGCGCATATCCGCAGAGTATAAACCGCTTGTGGCGCCGGAATCGGTTGAAGTGGGCGGACTCCATGCGCTGCGGCAGGGCCAGGGCCGTCCGCTGGTTCTGCTGCACGGCACCGCTCTGGACTCTGCCGCCCTCACATGGGGCCCTCATCTGGCAGCGTTGGCCGAGACCCGTGAAGTTTGGGCGCTGGATTGGCCCGGCCACGGCGAGAGCCGGCCTGGCCCGGAGGCTTTCACAATCGCCAGCCTCGCCGGGCTGCTGGAGAAGTTCACGGCAGAAGCAGGCCTGGCGGAATTTGACGCAGCCGCATTCAGCATGGGCGGGGCAGTCTTGCTACAGTTCATGATCGACCACCCGGGCCGGGTGGGGCGCGCCGTGCTCTTCAGCTCCTACGGCCTCGGCCGGGCGGTGCATGTGCCGGTGATTCCGTGGGCGGTGATGAAGGCTCCGGGCGGGCCGGATGCGGTGTGGGGGCTGCTCAAGCGGTCGGGAGGGTTCCGCGAGGCGGTGCTGAGGCTGCTTGTGGTGGGCGGGAAAGTGGACCCGCAGATCCGCCGGGATGTGGCCGAGCAGATGTCGCACCCCCATGTTCGGTCGGCATTTTTGGGCTGGCTGGCCGGCGAACTGGGGCCGGTGGCCCTTCATACTGACCTGAGAAGCCGGCTGCCGGAAGTTCAGACGCCGATCACTTTTGCCCACGGCAGCCGGGACCGCATCATCCCGCCGCATCGCTCCCGGCGAGCCGCCCTCATCGCGCCCCACGGCCGCTTCGCCAGCCTGGGGCCGTGTGGGCATTGGGCTCTGAGGGAGAACCCCGACGCCTGCCAGCAGGTGCTCCGCGAGGTCCTTTGAGCGGCCCCAGGGCTGAGGGCTGCCCTCTCCGCTGTGCCAATCTTGAGCAATGATATTGCGAGCCGCTGCCCTTGCCGTCAGCGCAGGCAGTCTCGCTTCGGCAGGCTTTGCCCAACTCAGAATCTCGGCGCCCATGCTTGCGGCGCCCGTGCAAGTTGACGGCGAGATCGGGGCCGAGGAATGGGCGGGCTCGCTTGAGCTGAGCCCGCTGGTGGACGCGCTCACCGGAGGACCGCTTCCTTTTGCCACCCGGATGTGGGTCGGCCAAACCGCCGACGCCTTGATCCTGGCGATTTCCTGCGAGACCCCCGGCGAGCCGATCGCCCGCACGCGCCAGCCCAACGTGCAGATGGAGGGCGAAGACGTGGTCACCGTCTTTCTGGACCCCTTCGGCAAGAAAGCCTTTTCGGGCCAAAACAGCTTTACCGTGAATGCCTTTGGCGCCCAGCAGGAGTCGCTGGCGGGCGGACGCGCGTCCAAGCGTGAGTGGCGCGGCGACTGGCAGGCAGCGGCCAAACTTCGGCCCGGCGGCTATGACATCGAGTTCAATATCCCGTGGCGGCTGCTCGACCGGCCGACCGGAACCGCAGACGTTCAGTTCAACATCGCCCGCTACGACGCCCGCTCAAACCGATCGGGCTGGTGGTCGAACCGCACCCTTCAGGGCCGCCCCGATTTCGACGGCTTCCTGACGGGAATCGCCCTTCCCGACCCCGAAGCCAAGTCCACCGTCAACTATCTCGGCTATGTCTCCGCCGAGTTCGACGATAAGCAGAGCCCGAAGACCTCATTGACCACCGGCGTGGACCTGCGCTGGCGGCCCAATTCCCAGGTCACCGGCCTTCTCAGCATCAGCCCCGACTTCCGCAACATCGAGCAGCAGGTCCAGGACATCGGCTTCACCCGCACCGAGCGTTTCCAGGGCGACTCTCGCCCCTTCTTCAACGAAGGCTCCGGCCGCTTCACTTTTGGATCGCAGTATTCGTTTGGCCGCATGTTCTACAGCCGCCGCATCGATGACTTCGACACCGGCGTGAAGGCCTTTGGCGACCTGAACAGCACGGACCAGTTCGGTGTGCTCGTGACTCGGGAAGATGGCCGGCGGACCGACGCCGCGCTTTCCTGGAGCCGCGAGCTTGATCCGCGGAGCGTGGTGCAGGCCTACATGACGCACACCGGCCTGCCGGGAAGCTCGAACACCGCTTTTGGCGGAGAGCTTGGCCTGACCCGCGGCAATTGGGGCGCAGGCGCCGAAGGCGCGGCCGCCGAAGACGGATCCGCTGCCAGCGCCTATGCGGAATACAGCATTTCGCGGCTCTATTCCGAGCTGCGGTATGTGGATGTCGACAGCGATTTCACCCCGCCGCTTGCCCTCATCCCGTGGCGAGGCCGCTCGGGCGGCTACAGCTACACCAGCTGGTGGAACCCCACCGCAACCGGTCCGCTGAAGAATTGGGGGCTGGAGCTCTTCGCCCAAAACTACGCCAAGCGCGGAGGTGGCCAGCAGGTCCGTGGCGCCAGCCTGGATGGCTTTGTGCTCCTTAGAACCGATATTCAACTTGCGATCGGGCTCAATGAAAGCCGGTATGAGGCCGAACCCGAGCGCAGCGTCAATGGCTCCATCACCTTCAACTCCAGCAACAGCCAGCGCCTCGCGCGCATCGGCGTGCAAGGCGGCGAGCGGGGAAGCGACAACTTTCAGGGCTTCTTTGCGCGTATGAACTACAGGTTCGCAGGCAACCTTGACGCTGGCTTCAACTATGATTGGGAGTCTTATCAAGGCATCGAAGACCAGGCTGTGCTTGGGCTCGGCTGGGAAAAGAGCGCGGCCGAATCCATCACCGCCCGCCTCGTGCGGCGCAATGGCGAGCTGAACGCCTACCTGGCCTATCGCCGGGCGGGCTTCAAGGGGCTGGAGTGGTTCTTCATTCTGGGCAACCCCAACACCGACCGCACCGCCTCCCGCGCCGCCATCAAGGTTGTATGGGCGGGCTGAGGCGGCACTCTTCGGCGCTGATGCCTTTCACCATCAAATCGTCGCCGTCGCGGCGATAAGTGATGTCGATGTCGCCGCCGGGCAGGTGGGCATGGAGGACGTCGGGGCCGGTGGCGTGGAACGTCCCCGCCTTCAGTGAGCCTTGATTCAAGGTGATCTCGCCGTTGTCCAGCAGAATCAGCTCCGTGTCGCCGCCGCAGTCGCCGGTCCACGTGCCGATGGGCGAGACATCGGCCGCCGGGGCTCCATTCGAGACTTCAGGCAGCGGACGTGAGGCCGGCTCGCAGGCCAAAGCGGCGACGGCCGCCAACAGGATCAGCCAAGACTTCATACTGCAAGAGTATTGCATAATAACAGCAAACCAGGACGGCCGGGTGGCCTAGGTCGGCATTAGAAGGTTAGGTAGGGACTCCGCGACGCCAGGCATGGCGGGCGTATCCCGCCGTTAGTGGCGATACGCTAAAGTTGCTTTAGCACTGCCAGTCCAAGTTCAAGATTCGCGGCAATCTGAGAAAGTACATCCTTGCTTCCAACATTGAAAGACATCGGTCCTATGAGCACTCGGAATTTGCCCACAAGGGTTTCATCATAGGTGAATTCAGTTCCCTCCCGTGAGACCACTCTTATAGTTTCCATCACTTTGACGAACCCTAAGTCACCCATGTCAACGGAGGCTGCCGGCTTTGCATCAGTCACGATTTGCTTGATTGCGGCAATCAATGCAGAAAGTTCATCCTCATCAAAAAAGGTCACTTCCGAAGCGAAGTTACTAGGTGTAATATTCGCATAAGCAGTTAAACGAATCCCTCGGTAGGTTGTTTCAGGACTGTCTGCATCTCGAGCTGAGATAGCCTGCAGGAAGAACTCATGGCCATCTCCCCCTGAAATGCGCCGCACCTCGACCTTTTTTGCGAAATACCTCTTCGACGGCTGACTGAGGAATGTGCCGAGCTTGGATACTGATTCCTTTTGAGGCGCCTGTTCCGAGACGAGAGCATGGGAGAATGGCGAGAGAGTCAGTGCGCAAACCAGGGTCAGCAACTTCATAAAAGGATGTTACCCGATTACATGTGCCAGATATGTATTGATGGTCTGACCCACAGCACCAGGAATAAGCGGCTCCATGCCGGATGCCAGAGTCGTCGCTAGCTTTTCTGATCAATATGCCCAAACCGCCCAAGACCATAGGCCACTGGCCCAAGAAATTGGCAGTCGGGGCGATATACTGCCAGGAGATTCGAGGCGGCTCTGCCAGTCTCGAAGCCAAAATCCTTACGGAGAGTCAGCCCCAACGATGAAGATCACTCCCCTCAACGACCGAATCGTCGTCGAACCGGCCGCCAAAGAAGAAAAGACGGCCAGCGGAATTATTCTGCCTGACACCGCCCAGGAGAAGCCCCTGAAGGGCAGCGTCCTGGCCGTCGGCCCCGGCAAGCTCACCGACGCCGGCCAGCGCGCCGATGTGGGCGTGAAAGAGGGCGAAACCGTTCTCTATGGCAAGTATGCGGGCACTGAAGTGACCGTGGACGGCAAGGATCTCGTCATCCTTCGCGCCGACGACGTGCTTGCGGTGGTGGAGAACTGATGCCGGCCAAGGAACTGAAGTTCGGCGCCGATGCCCGCAAGGCCATCGAGTCCGGCATCGACCAGCTCGCCAACGCCGTCAAGGTCACCCTCGGCCCCCGCGGCCGAAACGTGGTGCTCGAAAAGAAGTTTGGCAGCCCCACCGTCATCAATGACGGCGTGACCATCGCCAAGGAGATCGAGGTCTCCGACCGCTTCGAGAACATGGGCGCCCAGCTCATCCGCGAAGTGAGCAGCAAGACCAACGACCTCGCCGGAGACGGAACCACCACCGCCACTGTGCTGGCCCAGGCCATCTTTAAGGAAGGCGCCCGCAACGTCGCCGCCGGAGCCAGCCCCCTGGCCGTGAAGCGCGGCATCGACAAGGCGGTGGACGCCATTGTCGCCGAGCTCAAGACCCTGAGCAAGGAAGTCGCCGGCCGCAAGGGCATGAACGAAGTCGCCACCATCAGCGCCAACGATCCGGAGATCGGCGCCCTGGTTTCTGAAGTCATCGACACCGTCACCAAGGACGGTGTTGTGACCGTGGAAGAGAACAAGGTGAGCGCGGAGACGACCTTCGAGATCGTCGAGGGCCTGCAGTTCGATAAGGGCTACATGAGCCCCTACTTCGTCACCAGCGCCGAGCGCATGGAGACGGTCTATGAGAACCCGATGATCCTCTTCTTCGAGAAGAAGATCAGCCAGGTGCAGGACCTCATCCCCGTGCTCGAAAAGACCATGCAGCAGGGCCGCGCCCTGGTCATCGTGGCCGAAGACGTTGAGAACGAGTGCCTCGCCACTCTGGTTCTGAACCGCCTCCGCGCCAACCTGCAGGTCGCTGCCGTCAAGGCCCCCGGCTTTGGCGACCGCCGCAAGGCGATGATGGAGGATATGGCCATCCTCACCGGCGGCCAGTTCATCACCGAAGACCTCGGCCTAAAGCTGGAGAACGTGACGATCGACATGCTCGGCAGCGCCGACAAGCTCGTCATCACCAAGGACCACACCACCATCATCGGCGGCAAGGGCGACAAGGCCCTCATCGACGGCCGACAGAGCCAGATCAAGAAGCAGATCGAGACCACCGACTCGAACTACGACAAGGAGAAGCTGCAGGAGCGGCTCGCCAAGCTCAGCGGCGGCGTTGCCGTTGTCAAGGTTGGCGCTGCCACCGAGACCGCCCTCAAGGAGAAGAAGGCCCGCATCGAGGACGCCCTGGCCGCCACCCGCGCCAGCCTCGAAGAAGGCATCGTCCCCGGAGGCGGCACCGCGCTGCTTCAGGCGGGCAAGGTGCTCGATGGCCTGAATGCCGAGGGCGATGAGCTCACCGGCGTCAAGATCATCCAGCGCGCCATCGAAGCCCCGCTGCGCACGATTGCCCACAACGCGGGCGTCGAAGGCAGCGTCGTGGTGGACCACGTGAAGAACGGGGAAGTCGGCATCGGCTTCAACGCCGCGACCCTGGTCTACGAAAACCTGCTGGAAGCCGGCGTCGTTGACCCGACCAAGGTTGTCCGCACCACCCTCCAGAACGCCGCCAGCATCAGCGGCCTCCTCCTCACCACCGAGTGCGCCATCGCCGAAGTGGACGAGAAGGAAGACGAAGGCCACGGCCACGACCACTAAGCCGATCTCGACTGAGAATGAAGCGGCCCACCCAAGTTTGGAGGGCCGCTTTCGTTGTCCAGTGGGCGTTTCAACAATCTTTAGCAGATAGAACTGCTCGCCCAAGCCTGGGAGAGCTGGCCCGGAGGGCCTGAGAGGGTTGACCGCCGACTCGCGCATTCGCCAGCAGCCAAGGGCTTGCTTCTTCAATAAGTGGCGAAGAGCCGGAGCCAACCCGCCCACCGCTTCGCGGAGCCCGGCCAGGCTTGGGCGGGCAGCAATAGATGATGCTTGGCTCAGGGCTTGGGAGTCCAGCCGAACTCGAAGTAGCTGTTCGCCACAGTCCCATCATCAAAGAGGTCCACAATGGCGTAGCCGTTGCTGAACTCTTGGTACTTTCCGCTCCACCAGCCGCCGCTCACCGCGCCGTTGCAGTAGTAGCTCACGCCCAGATAGTCCACGCGGTCGGCCAGGTGGATGTGGCCGCTGAGGGCGGCTTTGACGTTGGGATGCTTCAGCAGCAGGTCTTTGATGCGGCGGAAGTCGATGTGCATCCAGGCTCCGGGCACTTGCCAATTGCCGGACTTTTCGTTGTCGCCATCCAGGAAGGCGCAGGCGCAGAAGAGGGGGATGTGGCTCATCAGGAGCACGGGCTGATCCTGCTGCGCCGAGGAAAGCTCGTCGGCCAGCCAGGCAAACTGCTCGTCATCCAACCGAGCCGTGTAGCCGTTGCCTTCGGCCTTGCGATGGGTGGAGTCCAGCACAATCATGCGCCATCCCCCTTGCTCAAAGGAATAGTAAGGCCGGGCAAGCTCAAGCCTTTCCTGGGCATAAATCTTGCCAAACTTGGCCTCAGATCCCCACTTGGCGATGTTGTTCCAGCCCCAAACATCATGGTTTCCAATCGCATAGCGCACGGGCGCTCCGGCGTTGGATTTGACCACATCTGCGAACAAATCAAACTGCGCCTTGGCCCGGTCGAGCTCGGTGCCCAGAGCGTCCATGATCAAGTCTCCACCCAGGAAAATCAGGTCGGGGCTGTGCTTCTGAGCTTCTTCAAGGGACTTGGCAAACCCTTCCACCGCGCCCCGCTCAGGCTGGACGTGCATATCCGTGAGGTGGGCGATGCGAAGGCTGCGGCGAGGCTGGGCGGACATGGGGCGAAGAGCGGTGGAGGCCAAAGTGGCGGCTCCGGCGGTCAGGACTTCTCGGCGCGTGGGCATCCGCCCTATTTTCGCCTAAATCAGCTCGGCTTCCAGGCCCCAAAGGCGGCTGCCCGTGGCTCGCACCTGCACGATCTCGCCGCGCAGCTTTTCCGCATCTCCGGCAAAGTGCATCATGCGGAAGCACCGGCTGTAGCCCTGCAGCACGCCTGCCGTCTTTGGCGAGGGCCCCTCGACCAAAACTTCAAACTCCCTCCCAATCTGCGCCTCGTTTTGCTCCACGGTGATCTGGTTCTGCACTTCGATGAGCTTTTGCAGCCGCGCTTTGGCCACCTTTTCATCCACCTGAACCATCTCCGCCGCGGGAGTGCCGGGACGGGGGGAGTATTTGAACATGTAGGCGCCGTCGAACCGCACCTTTTCCATCATGCTCAGCGTGCCTTGGAATTCCTCATCGGTCTCTTCGGGAAAGCCGACGATGACATCGGTGGTCAGTCCGATGTGCGGCATCGCGGCCCGCATCTCTTGGACAATCTCCCAGAAGCTCTCGACCGTATAGAGCCGCCGCATGCGCTTCAAGAGCCCGTTGTCTCCACCTTGCAGCGGCATATGGCAGTGCTCCATCACCTCCGGCACGTCGCGGATGACCTCGATGAGATCGGTGCGGAAGTCGCGGGGGTAGGGCGAGGTGTAGCGGATGCGCTCAATGCCAGGGATGCCCGCCAAAAGCTGCAGCAGACGCGCAAAGGGCACGTTGCCTTCGGCGAGATTCTTTCCGTAGCTGTTCACGGTTTGGCCGAGCAGGGTGATTTCCTTAGCGCCCAGCTCTGCCAGGCGGCGGGCCTCCTGGACGATGTGCTCGGTCGGCCGGCTGCGCTCGCGTCCCCGCGTGGTGGGCACGATGCAGAAGGTGCAGAACTTGTCGCAGCCGTACTGGATGGGCACGAACGCCTTGAGCTTGCCGCGCCGCTCCAGGTTGCGCTGGGGGATGTCGGTGACCACCTTGCCCTTTCGCTCGGGCAGATCAAGCCGCTTTTGGAACCTGCGTCCCTGCAGCGCCTCTTCGACCAGCCCGCTGATGGCGCTGACCTGGGCGGTGCCCACGATGAAATCGACATGCGGATTGCGCTGGCGGATCTCATCGGCCCGCACCTGCGCCATGCATCCGGCCACGCCGACGACCATGTCGGGCCGGGCCTGCTTCCAGGCGCGCAGCTCGCCCAAAAAGCTGAAGGCTTTGTCCTCGGGCTTGCGCCGCACGCTGCAGGTGTTGAGCAGAACCACCTGCGCCTCGAAGGGGCCAGAGGCGGGCTTGAGGCCCAAATCCTTCAGGTAGAGCTCCATCTGCTCGCTGTCCTCCTCGTTCATTTGGCACCCCCAGGTCTGCACGAAATAGGTTCCGCGCTTCATGACGATGGAGGGGCGATCGCCGAGGGAAATGAACGGAGCGCGGGTAGACATAGAGGCTTGAGCGGGGAAAGTGTACCAAAACGGCCCGATTGGTCCACGATGCCGACCCCCGTTCATCCGTATACTTGAGTTGTGTCGGCGAAGCTGCTGAACCGAATCATTTTGGGGCTCAGCGCCCTGGGCATCTTTATTGCCGGCTTTTTGGCTCTGGGGTCGCTCACAGGCCAGCTCCCTCCGTGCACCTCTCAGGGAGGTTGCGCGGCGGTGCAAACCCACCCCGTCCACTCTTATTGGTTCGGAATCCCGGTCTCGATCTATGGGCTCCTGGGCTACCTGACGGTCTTCGCCATCACGGCGCTGAGGTCGGGAGCGGCCGGAGCCAAGTTCCGCAAGCTCGCCAACATCGGCTTGGCGGTGGCAGGCGTTGGGGCCATCTTGAGCTTCTATCTCATCTTCATCGCCACGTTTGAAATTCAGCAGAGCTGCGAATGGTGCTTTGCCTCCGCCGCCACGATGGTTGCGCTGGCCATTGCCCACGGCTTTTTGGCCACGCTCAATCCCCCCGAGGAATCGAAGGGCATCGAGGTGAAGTTCGTGGCTCCTGCGCTGGGAGCCAGCCTGCTGCTCATTTTTGGGCTCAGCGGAACGCTGAAGGCCGGCAACTCTGGCGTGCTGGAAGTGGGCGACGTTTCGCGCGAAGACCTGCTGCCGGCGGCCAACCGCATGGTGGGCAGCCCCGACGCCGAGGTCTTTGTGGTTGAGTTTGCCGACGTGAACTGCCCGGCCTGCCGCCAGGCTCATGGCCAGGTCAAGTCGCTTTTGGACCAGTTCGGCGGAAAGGTCGGCTATGCCTTCCGGCACCTGCCCCTCACACAGATTCCGGGTCACGAAACCAGCGCTCAGGCCGCCATTCTCACTGTCTATGCCGCCGAGCAGGGCCGCTATTTCGACATGCTGGACGCCTTTTTCAAGCCCGAGAACGAGACCCGCGTCAAGTCTTCGGTCGGCCTCATTCGCATTGGCAAAGAGCTGGGCTTCGACGCCGACGAGCTCTCGGAGCTTCTTCGGAACCAGGAGTCGGACGAGCTTCAGGCCGTTGTGAGTGACATGGAGGCGGCGCAGTCCATCCAGGTGCGCGGCACGCCAACTTTTGTTCTCATGGTGAAGGGCCAGCCCGCAAAGCTGATGCGGCTGAACGACCTGGGCGAAGAGCTGACCAGCGGCAAGACCGCCGCTCTGCTGAAGTGAGCCGCCGCCAGCGCGTCTGCGTCGCCATGAGCGGCGGGGTGGACAGCGCCGTGGCGGCGCTGATCCTGAAGGAGCGCGGCCACGATGTGGTGGGGGTGACCATGCAGATTTGGCAGGAGAGCCAAACCGACCCGCGCCAT
>JBGSIR010000188.1:0-2741 GCA_041742415.1 Fimbriimonadaceae bacterium
CGACTTGCTGGCCTCCTCCACGTTGTCCAGGGTCCGGGTCATGGCGCCGCGCAGTTCGGGATCGGCGGCCAGGCTGTTCATCTCGGCCACCAGGCGTCGGCCTTCGGTGGCGGCGCCGGTCAGCTCATCCAAAAGCGCCAGGGTCTTGCCCTCAAATTCACCCTTGCTAAGCACCGACTCGACGCTGGCCATGAGCTTTTCGGTGCTCTTGAAGGTGCTCTCGGCGCTGGCCATAAGCGGGCCCAGCCGGCCCTCCAGCCCCTTGATGGAGCCATCCAGCGAGCCCGCCAGGTTTCCAAATTTGCGCGCCGTGACTTGGCCTTCGTTCATCAGGCCTTCGGCGCTGGCCAAGGCCTTCGTCGTTCCGCCTTTCAGGGCGGGGTCCTGCAGAAGCTCGCGCATGGCGGTCAGCGTGCCGCTCAGCTCTTGAAGCGTGTCTTGGGCGCCGGGGAGCATGGTCTCAAGGGCGCTCTCCTTGGCGCCAAGAATCGTGGAGCCCGGGGTGAGCCGGGAGGCGCCCGTGCCGGGCACCAAGAGGAGCTCCTGGTCACCCAGGCTGATGAGGCTGCTTCGCAGCAGGCCAACCGTGCCCGTCGGCACATTCACATTCAGCTTCAGCGCCAGCTTGGCCACCGCCGACGTCTTTTCCAGGTTCACGCTTTCGACCGTGCCAATCGGCACGCCGCGCATCATCACGGTGGCGCCGGGAGCAAGGCCGCCGGCGTCGGGGAACTCAACGTAGTAGGCCTCGGTCTCCGAGCGAAAGGCTCCTTCGCCCAAGAAGAAGAGCGCCCACCCTCCGAGCAGGATGAACGCCAGCACAAGCGCCCCTACTTTGGCGGAGGACTCCATGGCTCTATTCTACAGGGTTTGTTTACGCTAGGGAGCCAGTCCCTTCACCGCAACGGCCACACGATAGACCCCCGTGCGGGCGGTGATGACCAGGGATTTGCCGTCTTTGCTGAAAGCAAGGTTGGCCGGCTGCTGGGGGCAGGCGATGGTTTGGAGCACTTTGCCCTCGGGCGAAATCACGTCCACCCCTTTGCCGCTCGCGCTCCAGACGCGCCCTTCGCTGTCCATGCGCAAGCCATCGGGGTTGGGGGTGCTCGCCCAGACCTCTCCGCCGCTCACGCTGCCGTCTTCGGCCACCTGGAACCGGCGAATGTGGCTCTTGGCGGTGTCGGCGACATAGAGGATCTTTTCGTCGGGCGAGAAGACAAGCCCGTTGGGGCGGTCGAAGTCGCGGGCCAGGGCGGTGAGCTGGCCGCCCTTCAGCAGAAAGACGCCGTTGAAGTCCAGCTCCTGGCCGCCGCGCGGGGTGCCGTAGGGCGGGTCGGTGAAGTAGATGGCTCCATCAGCGCGGACCACCACATCGTTCGGGCTGTTCAGCTTCTTGCCTTCGAAGGAGTCGGCGAGCACCTCCCAGGAGCCGTCGGCGTTTTGGCGCTGAACGCGGCGGGTTTGGTGCTCGCAGGCAATCAGGCGGCCTTCGCGGTCCAGGGTATGGCCGTTGCTTTGGCCGGTGGGGGTGCGATATTCGCTGAGGGCGCCGTCCTTCCAGGCATAGGCTTTGTTGACCGGGATGTCGCTCCACACCCAGCGGCCATCGCCCAGCATCACGGGGCCTTCGGTGAAGACTTGGCCGGTGGCCAGGGCCTCCCATTCGGCGCCGGGGGCAAGAAAGTTGGGGGATTGATCCATGTCGGCAGTCCTCGGCGCGGGCGGGGACTGGCATCCCAAAGCCGCGGCCGCGGCCATCATCAGCATCGCCTGCATGGCCCCAGTATGACCCGGCTTTCGCTATGATAAATGGATGATGCTGACTGCCGCGGCCATGCTGATGATGGCTGAACCCAGGCGGATCGACGAGATCATCGGCGACATGACTCTGCCGCACATGGCCGCGCCCCGAGGAGTGGGGGAGGCGGTCGATTGGCGCCTCAAGCCCCGCGCCGCCATGGGCGAAAACCCCGGCGAATGGACCGGCTTCATCATGTGGGGCCAGCTCTATGCCGCCGAGGGCGTGGGCGAAGTTCCCGGAGTGCGCGTCGAGATCCGCCACCCGCAGGCCTGGCTCAAGAGCAAAGCCGACGGCAAATGGACTCTGGCGCAGCACACGGTGCGGCCCGAAGGCGCCTGGTATGAGGAGAGCTTTGCCGACGACAAGAGCAGGAAGAGCGACGCAAAAGTCGAGGAGTCCGGCGGGGTCTCGGTGACCGTGACGCCCGGCTACAACTATCACTTTTAGCCGGAATCTGGCCGCATGAAGATTGACCCCAAAGACATGGGCGGCGCCTACACTGCCGCGCAGGCCCGGCTCGTTTTGGAGCCCGGCGCCGACCCCCAGCGCCTGAAGGACGCCGAGAAGAAGCTGATGATGTCGGTGGGCGCCGACTACTGGAAGTCCCTGGACGCACAGTGGGATCAGTGGAAGACCAACGGCGACCTCGCCATCTCCCGCTTCCGCTTCGTTACGCCGGAATGGCAGTGGTTCCACATGTGCACCCGCCCCGCCGAAGACATCCGCCGCAGCCCGCCCCCTGCCCCGAAGGGCTCGGAATAACTTTGCAGCGCGGCGCGCCACCGGCAAGTAGACTGAACCGAGGGGCAAGGGTTGGCCGACAACAAAGAGCTGGAAGAGCTTCGCCGGCAGGTCGCCGACTTGGAAGACCTCTTGGCGATGCAGGGCGGCGTCCTGCGCAAGCGCATTGAACGCCTGGAGCGGCGGCTGGGCATGCCGC
>JBGSIR010000189.1:0-2238 GCA_041742415.1 Fimbriimonadaceae bacterium
GCCACCGGCCAGCGGCGGTTGACCGGCATCAGCTCGCTGCGGATGTCGTCGAGCGGCGAGTGGAGCGACAGCGCGAGATGGATGGGCATGGCCAGCTCGGCAAGCTGGCGAATCTGCGGCGCCAGGCCCACCGTCGAGACCGTGATGCGGCGATGGCTGAGGCCCACCTGCTCATGAAGGAGCTCGATGGCGGGCAGCAGGGCGTCCAGGTTCAGCAGGGGCTCGCCCATGCCCATGAACACCACGTGGCTGATGCGCCGTTCGGTGAGGCCCTGCAGCATCAGATACTGACCCACGATTTCGCCGACGCTGAGATTGCGCTGGAAGCCGCCCAGCCCGGTGGCGCAGAACCGGCACCCCATGGGGCAGCCCACCTGGCTGGAAAGGCAGCAGCTCACGCGGTCTTCATAGGGCAGCAGGACGCACTCGAAGCCTTGGCCGTCGCCGCCGTGCACCAGGAGCTTGTCTACTCCGTCGGTGCTGTGCATCTTCCGCTGGGTCTCCAGGGGGTGCATGCGCCAGCCAGCTTCGGCAAGCTGGGCGCGGAATCCGGCGGGAAGATCGCGCATGTCGTCCAGCCGCTGAGCTGACTTTTCATAGATCCACTTCGCCATCTGGCGGCCGCGAAAAGCGGGCTGGCCCAGGCTCTGGGCCAATTCGGAGAGCTCTGCCGGGGTGCGCCCGGCCAGCGCACGTTCCGCAAAGAGCATAAAGCCCAGTTTACCAAGGCGATATGCTGAAGGAATGATTTCTGGCGGCGTCTGGCCCGCAGCGGTGACCCCGATGACCCCCGAGGGCGCCATTGATTGGCCCGGCCTGGCCCGGCTGCTGGCCCACTTTGAGGCCGAAGGCTGCGCCGGAGTCGTGCTTGCCGGAACCAACGGCGAAGGGCCCTCGCTCTCCGCCGTCGAAAAGCGTGACCTGCTGCGGGAGGCCCAGGCCATGAAGGGCGGGCTCGGCGTGATCCTAGGCTTGGCCACCTGCAGCCTCAGCGAAGCCCAATGGCTGGCCTCTCAAGCGGGCAAATGGGGCGCCGATGGGCTGCTGGCCCTTCCCCCCTTCTTCTTCCGCAGCGCTTCTGAAGCAGGCGTCGAAGCCTGGCTCGGCGCGGTGATGGAGTCGGCCTCCTGCCCGGTGCTGGTCTATGAAAACCCCGGCGCCTGCGGCATCTCGCTCTCCAGCGAATGCCTGGCCCGGCTGGCCCAGCATCCGATGTGCGGCGGCCTCAAGGACAGCAGCGGCGCCACCCACCGCCTGGACGAGCTGCGGCAGATGTTTTCAGGCTCCCTCTATGTGGGCAACGAGACCCTGCTGCCGCAGGTCCGCGCGGCAGGGTGGAGTGGCACGATCAGCGGCTGCGCCAACGCCATCCCCCGCTGGATCGTGGAGTCCTGGCAGGACGACGTGAAGCACACCCTCGCCCTGCCCTCCATCCAGGCCCTGAAGGCAGCCCCCCAGCCCGCGCTGAACAAGGCGCTGCTCCACCGCATGGGCGTGCTGCCCCACCCCACCGTTCGGCTTCCATTGACCCCGGTTAACCCCGAGCCTATCGCCGCCGAAATCGAGGCGCGCCTCGGCCCAGTCTTCTCCGCTGGCTAAGCCTTTTCCAAGAGCATTCCAGCCGCTGCCCTCAGCTCCAGCATCGCTAGGCGGGAATTTAGCGCGGCCTCGGCGGCGGCGGCACGGCCTTCAACCAAGTCGAGCTGGGCATGAATGGCCTCCAGCGAGCTGAGGCGCATGGCGCCGGCCAAATCAGAAGCCAGCGCTGCCCGCTGCTCCAGCGCCGGAAGAGAGTCCTCCCGCAGAGCCGCATCCGCCATCATGGCTGCCATGGCATGGTGGGCAGCCTCTTCAGCCTCCAGGCTGACCATGAGCCGGACCGAATCAAGGTCGGCCAGCCGGACAGTCTGTGCCTGACGAGCAGATGTAGCCTCGGCTCCGGACTGGCCGATCGGCAATTGGAGCCTAAGTACAGGACCGCTTGACGAGCCACTCCACCTCCAGCCTGCCGAAACCCCTTCGCTCCACGATGACCGCGCAAGGTCAAGAAAGTTCACAGATGCGTCCAGCTTCGATTTTGCCGCCATGATCTCGGGCCGATGCAGCCGAGCCATAATTCTGGCCTCTTCCGCCGTGGCATGGAAGTGGCCTCCAGCATTGTTCAATGCGGTGTTGGCGGGGGCCGCGCCCCCGGTTGAAGCCGACAGCCGCGCCCGGGCCGCCAGCCTGGCAGCCTCG
>JBGSIR010000190.1:0-3100 GCA_041742415.1 Fimbriimonadaceae bacterium
CGCCCGAGGCCGCCGCCGCGCTGATGTCGGCCTGGCGGTTTGACCCTCCGCAGAACGGAGCGCGAGCCGCCGAATTGGCCCGGGCCCTGCTGCAGGCCACCGAGTCCTTGGAGGCCATGAGCCGAAACCGCAGCCGTGCGGGATAATAGGGCCATGAAGCGAGGGCTGATCTTGGTTTTTGCCGCGGCGGCGTGCTGGGCGAGCGCCCAAACCGACCCGGAAATTGAGGGCCTCAAGCGCCTCGAAGCCCGCGTCGAGATGGCAGAGGCTCAGGCCGCTCAGGCTCCCAGCTCCAAGGGCCTCGCCCTGGTGGCGCGTCAGCTTCGAGTGGTTTTGGGCTACCGGGTGATGAACGCCGGAGCCCTGGCCCCGCGCGAAAAGTATCCGCAGGCGCTGCGCCATTTCGGAGTGGTTCTGAAGGCTAATCCCAATCACAAAGAGGCCGCCGCCCACAAAAAGCTCATCGAAGACATCTACAAGAGCATGGGGCGGCCCGTGCCGCAAGTGGACTAAGCCGTGAGCCAAGCCCTGGATTCTGGCCGCCTGAGCTTCGCGAAATTTACGCGGATCGTGGCCGGGGCCGTGGGGCTCATCACGCTCCTGCCCTTCTTTGTCGGCCTCAGCGCCGGATTCACCACGGGCACAACCAGCCTCTATCAAGGCACCGCCGTCGACGACCTTATGGTCTATTCGGCTTGGATGCACCAGGCCGGCGAAGGCCGCATGATGTTTGACAACCGCTTTGCGGTGGATGACCAGCCGGGCCTCACCATCAACGTCTATTTCTTGGTGCTGGGCTGGCTGGGCAAGCTCATCGGCATCCCCGCCGCGCTGGCGCTCATCAAGCCGGTGATGGCGGTGACGCTCGTGCTTTTGCTGGGCCGGCTCATCGAACGCCTGCGCCTCTCGCGCTACTCCGCCAAGTTCACTTTGGGGCTTGCCGTGTGGGGCGGCGGCGTGGGGTGGATGGGTTGGCAGAACTTCGGCCAGGTCGCGCCCGAGGGCTCGCTGGGCCGGTCGCTCTTCGGGGCGTTTCTGCCCATCGACGTCTGGCAGACCGAAGCCCTGACCCTGCCCTCCATGCTGGTGAACGGCCTGTTCTCGGCCAGCCTCTGCCTCACCATCGGCATCCTGCTCTGCGTCTTCGCCGCGAAAAACTCGTGGAAGCCGGTGCTGCCCGGCGCGCTGATGATGCTGGTGCTGATGAACATTCACAGCTACGACATGGCTCTGCTCGGCCTGGCGCTGCTGGGCGGCATCGCGGCGATGATGGGCAGAAAGCGGCCCGATCTGGTCTGGATTGGGCGGGTGTTTTGCATGGTTCTGGGCTCGGCGCCCGCTGCGCTCTGGTTCGTCTATGTGCTGCAGCAGGACAAGGTCTTCCAGGCCCGCGCCGCTACGCTCACCTATTCCCCACTCCCGATTCAAGCCGTCTTTGGCCTGCTTCCGGCCATCGTTTTGGCGGTGGCGGGGCTATGGATTCGCGGGCGGCCGGCGCCCATTCGGCGATGGGGCGTGGGGCTGCTCACGGCGGCTTTGGCCCTGGCCTGCGCCGCCACGCTTGGCCGCGATCCGAACTCAGGATTTCTCTTTCAGTGGGCGGAGTGGCTGGTCTGGGTGGCCATCACCTTGGCGGGCCTTTTCATGATTCGACCCAGCATGGAGGAGCGCGGCATCATGGCCTCATGGGCGTGGATTGGGCTAGCGGCTCCCTACATGCCGATGCTTTTCCAGCGCAAGCTCTTTATGGGCATCGCCATTCCGTGGGCGTTTTTGGCGGGCTGGGGGGCTGGCGGATGGATCGAGCGCCGCACCCGCTCGCGCCGCAATTCGGTGAGCGCCGCCGTGCTGGCCTTTGCGGGCCTCAGCTCGCTCTTTTGGCTCCAGCGCGAGCTGCTTTTCATCCGCAACAACGTCTCCAGCACCACGGTGAATGCCGTGCAGATCCGGCCAGACACGGGGGAGATTCTCAAGCGCATCGACGAGCGGCCGGGCCGCACGGTGGCGGTGGCTTTCCCCGGCGCGCCCGCCATGGGTGAAGATGGGCCGCTGCTCCAGGCGCCGATCATCAACGATCTGAATCCGCTCCTGGCGGGCCTCGCCGGAGCCTATGCCTATGCCGGCCATTGGAGCGAGACGCCCGATTACGCCGAGCGGCGCAACATGGCTGTCTCGCTCTTCCTCGGCCCGCCCGAAGTCCGCGCCGAAGCCCTGGCCACGATCGACCCCGACGTCATCGTCATGCCCCACCCCGAAGCCCTCCCCGACCTCACCCTCCCCGACCCCACCGAGTTTGGCGAGGTCATTTACGAAGGCGAAAACTACATCCTCATCGAGCGCAAGGCGCCCGACCCTGAGTTGATTTCGCTGTCGAGTTGGAGCATCAGTTTCGGGCGATAGCGTGCTAGCCAACCGCTCTCCCAAGCCTGGGAGAGCTGGCCCGGAGGGACTGAGAAGGTTGACCGCCGACTCGCATCTAGGCCGTGCCCCCTCAACTAAAAGCCTAGGCGGACGGCGACAGGAGGCAGACTTGAATGCCCTGCCCCATCCTCGGCTCACCCGCCACAAAGGACTGCCCCTGCCACTCCACCGCGTCCCCGGCGGAAAGATCGCCCGGAGCGGTGGCGGCGGCGGCAATCGAGCCGGGCGCGGCGGGGTCGACCCAAGCGGCCAAGGCCCGAATCGGCCCGGAGGGTCCGGCCAAATCCTCGCCCCGCCGAAGCAGAATCGTGCGCCACCGCTCCGCGGTCATTCCACCACCTCAGGAAAGGGGCCGGTGAGGACGCCTTGAGATGAACCCGAGCCGCGAAACTCCGCCAACCGCGCCGCGCCCTGCGCCTTCAGGCCAGAAGGATCGCCCAGATCGACCCGAGGCGGCTCGATGCTGAGTCCGAACAGCCGAATCGAATCCCTCGCTCCGGGCGCCCGCTCCAGCTGCGCCAGGTATTCCCCGGCGATGACTTCGCAGACGCCCAGCTTGATCGCCGCCTGAACGCCCGCATCGGCAGACGCCAGAAACGACGCCGCCAGCCCTCGCTCAAGAACGGGCAGCAGCACATCGCGCAGCTCTAGAAGCCCGGCGTCGTGGCTGGAATCCAGG
>JBGSIR010000191.1:0-6456 GCA_041742415.1 Fimbriimonadaceae bacterium
GAGCACGGCTTTGGCTTCGGCGGGCCAGCGCCGACTCGCCAGCTCGCGCATGCGGGCCTGGGCGGGGTGGAGCTGCTCCCACATCCAATGGTTGTCCTCGTTCAGCCACACCGAGTGGTATCCGCCTTCGCCCCATGAGCCTTCGGGCAGCGGGATCATGCGTGTCGGCGGCTGCTCCGCAAGGGTTTCGCTGGCCGAGCACAGGCGAAGGCGGCCGTCCTCGTGCATGGCCTTGGCCAGCTCGTAAAGGAACTCCGGCCCCTCGAACCACCAGTGGCCGAAAAGCTCGGTGTCATACATCGCGGTGAGCACGCCGGGGTCGCCGGTGCGGGCTTGGTGGCGGTCCAGGGTGTCGGCAATGAGCCCGGCGAGGTCGCGGGCGTGCATGCCGATCTTTTCGAAGGCCATCCAGGGGTCATAGGGCTGCTTGGAGCCAAGGTCGGCCTTGTTTTGGCTGATGCGCCAATAGCGCAGCCGGCCCGGATAGAGCTGCTTATGGAACTCCAGGTAGTGCTCGTCACCGGGATAGCCGGCGTCGCCGGACCACACCTTGACCGTGGTCTCGGGGTCGCGGGCAAAGATCGCGGGGCCGCCGGGCGTGGCGTAAACCTCATACTCGCTCCGCTCTTCTTCCGGAGGGGTGAAGAGCTGGCGGCTGCGGGCAAAGAGCTCGGCGAGCTGGGGGAATTTGCCGGCATAGGTGCCGAGCGGCTGGCCGCCGCGAATCATGTGGGAGTCAACGAAGAAGTATTCGATGCCTTGGTCGCGCAGGAAGTATTCGATGCCCCTGCGAGGCCACTCTTCGCCGTCGGTCTCGGTGGGCGAGCGCCAGGCGCCGGTGGGGCGGTAGGCGCATTCGGGCAGCCAGATGCCTTTGGGCGCGCTGCCAAAGCGGCGGGTGTGGCTCTCGATGGCCAGCCGCACTTGGGCATAGATCGACTCTTCGGTGGCCGCCAGCGGAAAGTAGCCGTGGGTGGCGCCGCAGGTGATGAGCTCAATGAGCCCGTCATCCTGCAGCCCGCGAAAGGCTTGGCAGATGGATTCATTCCACTCGTGCTTGAACTGCACCAGGCACCGGGTGTAGTGGCGCTGCCAAAATCCGGCCAGCCCCTGCATGCCGTTTTGCCCTTCCTTGCCAAAATCAGCGGCGTCGCTGATGGCGTACTGAATCTTCTCTTCGCAGTAGTCCTTGAAGCCCTGAACAAAGCTCGGGTCATCGAGCTGCTCGGCCAGGATGGGGGTCATGTTCACCGTCCAGCGGGGCGAGATGCCCTCGCGGCGGAGGCGGTTGAGGGTGTCCAGCAGGGGCAGGTAGCACTCGGCGGCTGCCTCAAAGAGCCAGTCGGCGCCGTGGGGCGATTTGCCGTGGCTCAGCACATAGGGCATGTGGGTGTGCAAAACAAGCTGAAACCGACCGCCGGGCATCTCTCCCTGAGTCTAGCTCAGCGCGGCATAGGATAAAGTGAAACAGAGATGGCGGGAACGCTTGATTCGATTTATCCGGTGACCGAGCGCATGGCTCGGGAGTATCAGCAGGAGGGCTGCATCCTGCTGCAGGGCGTGATGCCGATGGAGGAGATCGAACCCTACCGCGAAGCCATCCGCGACACCGCCCTGGCCGGAGCCTCTGGCCTGAAGCCGATGGAGGAGCGCGACACCTATGGCAAGGCCTTCATTCAAGTGATGAACGTTTGGCGGCAAAATGAGATGGCCCGCCGCTTTGTGCTGGCCAAGCGGTTTGGCCGCATCGCCGCCGAGCTGATGGGCGTGAAGGGCGTGCGGCTCTACCACGACCAGGCGCTCTTCAAGGAGCCCGGCGGCGGCCCGACTCCCTGGCACCAGGATCAGTTCTATTGGCCGCTGGACGGCGTGAAAACGATCACGATGTGGATGCCGCTGGTCTATGTCTCCGCCGACATGATGGCCATGAAATTCGCCCTCGGCAGCCACCACAACGGCCCTTTGAAGATGCTGGACATCAGCGACGACAGCGACGCCTTTTTCAGCCGGTTTATCCACGACCAAAAGTGGCCGATCCAGCAGATCCAAGAGATGGCCCCCGGCGACGCCACCTTCCACAACGGCTGGAACCTCCACGGCGCCCCGGGCAACCGCACCGACCGGATGCGCGAAGTGATGACGATCATTTTCTTCGAAGACGGCGCCCGCATCAGCGAGCCCGACTCCGACTTCCGCCGCGCCGACCTCGCCGCCTGGTTCCCCGGCCTCCAGCCCGGCGACCTCGCCGCAAGCGAGCTGAACCTGCTGGTCTATTCGGCTGAGTGAGCCATGACTCCGCGCGAAGAGATCGAATTTCGGTGGGCCCCGAAGTGGACGGTGACCTGCCCGCGTGGGCGCCAAGCCACACTTCTTTCGCTGGCCGTTTGGGAAGCAGGCGGCTGCGCGCATTGGCACCCCGAAGGTTTCGGACGGCATCTTACAGACCCACAGCTTGAATTCATCATCCAGCACTTGGACAATGAAGCCTTTGGGGCGAAGCTCGCCGAGCAGGACCAAGCCTTTAACCGCGTACTCTTTTGGGGAGTTGATCGCGCCGTTTTCGCAGATGGCTTTGCCCTTCAAGCCGTGGGCAAGAAGAACAAAGAAGTTGAAGACTTCGTGGACCCTGATGATTTGGGCGACTTGCTGAACCCGGGCGCCGCCGGAGACATTGCCATCGTCACCCAAATGGTGCAGATGACTTCATGCGCGGTGAACTTTGTGGCGAGCTTTGGGATGGGGGATTGGAGCCCGGCGCAGTCGGTTCAAGCGGGCTCTGATGCGATCTCGCTCGGGCCGGCCCATGGAGCGGTGTTTGCCGAAATTCTTTCGCAGGACGGTGAATACGCGCTTGGCTTTCGCCGAGGGAAGCCCAGCACGAAAGAGTTTATTGTCGAGCACTCCGACCCTGATTCGCCCTTTGGTTTTGGCCGCATGTCCTCGCTGCTGCTAAACAACGTGTTTGACATCGGAAAGGGCCTCGCCTGGAAATTTCCCCAAGAATCAGCCCAAGTCCGCTGGTCCACCCTGGCCGCGCGGGGCCTTTCGACGACTTTTGCTTTGCAAAAGAAGAAGCGGTTTGGGTTTCTTTGAGTTGAGCTGGGAAAGTGATGACAGCCCGAGAGCAGATTGACCGGCTGTGGAAGCCGAGGTGGACGCTGACATGCCCCCGGGGCCGCAGGGCTTCGCTGCTTTCTATCGCCGACCACCGGAGTGAAGGCTTTGCGCACACCGCTCCTGGCGGCAATGGGGCTCCTAATGACCAACAATTTGCGTTCCTTTTAGAGCATTTGAATTCGGAAGCCTTTGAGGCTCAGCTTCGGGAGGAGTCCTCGAAGTGGAATCGCATCGCATTTTGGGCTGTCGATAATGCGGCGATTCAAGATGGCGTGACTTTAGTGGCCCAAGGCGATTTAACCTTTTGGGAGGACCACTTAGATGATCATGCTGCTGTGAATGCAGATGGCATCCAGATTCTTGCGCTCCCGTTTCTGCTGGAGCGGAAAAGGGTGAGGCTGGGTGTTCACTTTGCAATGGCAGATTGGAGCACGCATGCCACCGTAACGGCACAGGACCAGTCGGGGTTTGTGATTCCGGCTGCAGACAGCCAAGTGCGGGTTCAGCTTGAAGAAGAGGGCGAGGGAGGCCGGCCTGTCGGCTTTCGATGCGAGCATCAGGGCGATCAGGAGTATGTAATTGAGGTCAAAGACCAACTCAATCCGCATCAGATGCTGCGGGTCAGCTCAGTCATTCTTAGAATCTTTTGGAAAGCATACTCTGGCATTCTTATGGAGAGTTTCGGCGACAAAGTTTTTGTTCGCTCCCAGTCCATGGCGACGCAATGGATTCCAGGCGAAATCGGCCCACCGCGAAAACCGCTGCTAGACATCTTTCGCCGCAAGCAGCATGTCAGTCGACCTTATCCATTCGACGATCCTCCAGGATGAGGCGAACTTCACCGATAGGTTCGATTCATCGGCTCATCAAGCTTATGGCCGCTTTAGGCCGGCTTGGCTTTCTTTAGGGCACTGCCTTGGCCGATTACTCTCACATACTTGTGCCCGACTTCCGCTTTCCCTCTTCTGTCATCGCAAACCCCCGCGTCATCTTCTTTATGAATTCCACGCGGCGAAAACGGAGTGCGGACCAGTCTTCGGAGAGGGAGACTTGGCTTACTGGCTCAAAGCCGGCTTTGCCCAGTGCCGCCCAGCCGGTGTCGCGGTTGAACTCGCATTTGATCCTCTTCGACGAGGCTTTCGGGTAGGCGCACCAGACGGCGGCGTCGCCCGAGGTCTGTTCTGCCGCCGCCTGCGCAATGGCCTCCACTTCGGCCAGGGTTTGGGCAAAGCCGATCAGGAACTCCACTATTGCCGGGGGCTGCCCTTCAAAAAATTCCGCCACGCCCGCCATCGCGGCCATTTCTGGGCCGAATTCTTCCGGCGCATTCAAAACACAAGTGGGTGAGGCTCCCTTCCATTGGAGCTTCTTGAAGAGCGGCGTCATGCTTTGATTATGCCTCTGCGCCTGTTGCTATACTCAGTGTGTGATGAAGCGGAGGCGTGTGCTGACGAGTCCGGCATTGTTGGCCCTAGCTATCGGGTTGGCGGGGTGCGCTTCTGAGCCGATTGGAAAGACTCAAGTCGAATTGAATGGCAAAGTCGCCCTTGAGCTGGGTCCTGTGATTGTCATGAATGATGAGGGCGCTGCCGCTTGGATGCCCGACGGCTCGCCTCTTTCGGCAGATCATCCGATTTGGCAGTCCGTGAAGGAGGGGAAGTCGGACGAAAGCGGGGTATAGCGGACGATTTTTTTCAACAAGGCTGCTGCGGTGGTGACTTGGCGGCCAGTCCCCAGCGCGGCCCCGAAGCACATCTCGCTTTCTACTTCCGACCTGAACAGCATCTCCGTGGCCTTTGCAGAGGATGATTCGCGGGTCTATGGCTGGCATGCGGTACTAATCAATCAGTCGGCGTCTTCGGCTTCCAGTGTCCAGCTTTCCGCTCAAGGATGGGCGGCCTTTCAAAAGGTGAAGTCGATTTCCGGTGCCCGCCTCGCGGAGGTTAATCTTGAAGACGAAGGTTTGACCCGTCGCAAAGGCGCCGACGGCCGGTCCGTTTATGAGTTTTCAGCTGAGGCAGTTGCGGGAAAGGTCGGATTGCATCCTGTGGTGGCCTGGACCTCCAAAGCCCGCGGATCCTTAAGAGCGATCAGGCCGGAGATCCAAAATGCAGGCGAGGCAGTGCGGTTTCCTGAGCTTGTCCTGACGAGTGAGGATGAGAAGATTGATTTTGAGCTTGAGTGTGGATTCGCAAAGCTGGCGCGCACAGAGATCGGCTCTGTGAGCATGACCCCACCCGAGGGCGCCTTGCGATGGAAGGCGCCCGCATCACCTGGCGAATGATTCAGCCCAGCTTATCCATCAGCCGGGCCTCGAGGGCCAGGCGGACTTCGTCGATGGAGATGAGCTCCAGCACCTCGGCGGCGAAGGCGTAGACCAGGAGGCGGTCGGCTTCGCTGCGGGGGATGCCGCGGCTCATCATGTAGAAGCGGGGGCTGTCTTCGAGCTGGCCCACTGTGGCGCCGTGGGTGCATTTCACGTCGTCGGCAAAGATCTCCAACTGGGGCTTGGAGTTGATCGTCGCGTCCGGCGAGAGGAGCAGGGCTTGGTTGGTCTGCTTGGCGTCCGTCTTCTGGGCGTCCTGGTGAACCATGATCTTGCCATTGAAGACCACCGTCGCCTGCCCGCCGATGACCTGTTTGTAGATCTCGAACGAGTTGCAGTTGGGCACGGCGTGGTCGAGCTGGGTGTGGTTGTCGATGAGCTGGGAGCCCATGGCGGCGGCCACTCCATCGAGCCGGGTCACGGCGTGCTCACCGGCGATGTCGATGTTCTGGTCGAGCCTGCCAAGAGCCGCGCCAAAGGCGATGGTGTAGGCCTTATATTCGCTGGAGCCCGCCTGGCGGCTTTCCCAAAGGGCGATGTTGAAGGCGGTCTCGGCCTCATCCTGCACGCGGATGTGCTCGATGTTGGCCCGCTCGCCGATGAAGCTTTCGGTGACAGGAATCGTGAGGGTGCGGGCGCCGGGAGTGGTGATCCAGTTCTCCACGATGCGGGCGCTGCTGCCTTCGCCGGCGTCGATGAAGAGGCGCGGGGCGTGGGCCTGGCCGTCGTGGGTGCTCACATGCACGATCTCGATGACCGGATCGACCATCGCGCCCGCATCAAGCTTGATGAAGAGGCCGTCCTGCCAGAGCGCCGTGTTGAGGGCGCCGAAGGGGAAGGAGTCGAGCGCCACCAGCTCGCCGAGCTTGGCCAGGTCGTCGGGCTGCTCCTGCGCTGCGGTGTGCAGTGAGGAGACCGTGAGGCCCTTGATGGCGGGGGCGTCGGAGAGGTTGCGGTCGAAGCGGCCGTTCACCATCACCACGCGCACCGAGCCTTCCACGCGGAAGGGGAGC
>JBGSIR010000192.1:0-1746 GCA_041742415.1 Fimbriimonadaceae bacterium
GGCGATGAATCCGCTGCGGCTGCGCTGGTGGGTGGCGTCGGCGGCGGGGACCCCGTTCACCCACGTCTGCAGGCGGTCGCCCACGGCGCGGATGCGATAGGTGTTCCAATCGCCCTTCTTGAACGCGGCCCGGGCGTCGGGCTTTTCGGAAAGGTCCTGAATCCAGGAGCCGATGCCCTCGTCATAGATGCCGCCGGTGAATGCGCGGTCGCTGGGGTCAATCTCAGCCTGATACCCCCACACCCGCCCATTCATCACGCCGGGGGCGGAGTGGCTGCGGAACTGGATGCCGCTGTTGAGCGCGGGGTCCACTTTGAAATCCAGCTCCAGCTCGAAGTCGGCGTATTCGCGCTCGGTGCAGAGAAACGTGTTGGGCGTGTTGGGGCGGGTCTGGCCGATGATCTCGCCATTCTCCACCCGATAAACGGCGTTGCCGCCTCTCTTCACCCAGCCATCCAGGCTGTCGTCAAGGGTCAACGGCGACCACGAGGCCGCAAGCACGGCCAAGGCAAGGCTCATGCCGTCTATTTTAGCGGGCTTTGCGCTCCGTCTGCCGCAGATTCGATTTTCTCCGGCAGACCCGCCGCCTTTCTCGCCTTGCGGTGGACTTGCCATTGCCCTGCGCGGCGCCAGCCTGTCCGCCAAAGTGAAGGCTATTCGAGCAGGAAATTGCCCGTGATTTCTGCCCAGACTGCGCTGAGGGCAGGCTCAACTGCTTCGCGAATCAGCAGCTGCAGGTCGGGGTCCATAAAGGTGTAGTCGTCGGGAATTTCGAGAACAACGACGTCGGGGATGTCGAGATTGCGGAACTTCTGAAACAGAACTTTCTTGTGCTCATGCTCCATCACAAAGATGAGGTCTGCCCACTCAATGTCGCTGCGTGTGAAATAGCGCACAGCGCCGCTCTTCACTCCCGCTGATCGGACGGCCAGCCTAGGGTCAGCGCGATACATCGCTTCGCATGTGGGGCTTCGCCACTTGTTCTTAGCGCACAAGAAGAGAACATTCAACCTAACTGAACTCACCGCACTCAAACTGCCTCAAGAAGCCAATCTACCTTGAGCGCAGTGGCGCCGGATTCGATCATCGTCTGGAAGGCGGTGGGCAAATGGCGCTTCAGCCAGCAGGCTCAGATCAAAGCTGATCCAGCGGCCACCTTCTCCTGCGAGATTCTATTATTCTGAGTCTTCCTGCCGCATCACGTACAAACTCCGGATCGGAGATTTGGTGAATTTGAGGTTGGCGGCCCGGCAGAGGTCCAGCATGGCCTGCAGCAGAGTTTTGTTCTGAATATTCACGTCCACCAGATAGTTCGCCACGTCGCCCATGATGTCAATCTCGATCTGGGTTTGGCGGGTGAACTCTTTGAAGACTTCTCGCAGGGGCATGCCCTTTTGCACCAAGGTGATGCGGGGCTTTTCGAGGTCTTTGTCGGTGAGCTGATAGAAGTTGGGCTTCGGCTTCGGCGGCTCGACCGGGGCGGTCTCGGCGGGCTTTGCGGCTTCTTCGGCCGGCGCGGTTGGCTCGGGGCGAGGCTCAGCGATAGGGGCCAGGCGGATGACCGTGATGCCGTTCTGGCGCACGCTCTCCAGCCGGGTGGTTTTCATGATGAGCGCGAGCGCCTCCTCAAACTCCACGTCCTGCAGGCTCAAAAAGAGGTCCATCTTGATGCCGGGGTCCAGCATAAAGCTCTCGCCTGCCTGGTCGAAGAGGTCAAAAAGCACCTGCCGCACATCCGCGCCGCGC
>JBGSIR010000193.1:0-1881 GCA_041742415.1 Fimbriimonadaceae bacterium
GCCCATGCTTCCCGTTGCGCCCGTGCCGGAATCCTGGCTCGGCCTCATCCTTCTCGCCGGCCACCACGCCGCCTTCGGGCTGGTGCTGGGCGGATGCCTGCAGATGCTGGCCCAGGCCTTTACGGCGGCCGGCAGCATCGCCGACCTTCAGATCGGCCTCTCTTCGGCGCAGCTCTTCAACCCTTCGATGGGAGCCAACGGCGCCCCGCTCGGCCTGTTCAAGAACATGCTCGGCGTCACGCTGATCTTTTCCATGGACGGCCACCACCTCATCTTCAATGCGTTCTACAAGAGCTTCCAGAGCACGCTCACGCCCGCCCAGCTGGCCGAGCAGACGCCCACCGTGATCCTGCCCATGGCGGCGCAGTTCCTGGGCCTGAGCCTGCAGATGGCTCTGCCCGTCATCGCGGCCACATTTCTGATTGACCTCGCGGCCGGCCTCATCAACAAGGCGGTGCCCCAGACCCAGCCGTTCCTGCTGGCGCTGCCCGCCAAGCTTTCGCTTGGCCTGCTGGCCGCCGCGCTTGCCCTGCCCGCCGCCGCCGCCGGAGTCACCCGAGGTCTCGGAATACTGACGGAGGCCTACAGCGGCTTTCTGGGGGCGCGCTGATGGCTCAGCAGGCCGGAGAAAAGACCGAACAGCCAACGCAGAAGAAGCGGGAAGACGCCCGCAAAAAGGGCACGGTCGCCAAATCCACCGAGATCAACGGCGCCCTTACCCTGCTTGCGGCGGCCATGGCGCTTCCCGTCGCCTCCAAGCTCATCTTTGAAGGCGCGGTGGACGCCTGGAGCCGGGTCGGCGAGATTGGGCCAGAGGGGCTCGACAAGGGCGAGGCGACTTCCCTTGCCATGCGATTCCTGGCGCAGGCGGGCCTGGGCGCGGGAATCATCATCGGCGCCGTGATGCTGGCCGGCATCCTGGCCAGCGTAGGCCAAGTCGGGTTCAAGGCCAGCGGAGAGCCGCTCAAGCCCAGCTTCGAAAAAATCGACCCGATCAAGGGCTTCAAGCGGCTCCTTGGCACGCGCGGCATCGCCGATGGCATCAAGGCCATCCTCAAGCTCTTTATTTTCTCGTTTGTCTCCTATGTCGCCCTCCGGGACGACTGGGACGCCATCATTACTCTGGTTGACAAGCCCTTTGGCGAGGCCGTGCTTTGGATCACCACGGCGGGCGGCTCGCTCATGATGCGCATCGTCGGCATCTGGCTGGCCATCGCCGCGCTCGACTATTTCTTTCAGCGCTGGCAGACCACCAAAGACCTCAAGATGACCAAGGACGAGGTGCGGCGCGAGATGAAGGAGCAGGAGGCCTCGCCCGAGCTGAAGGGCAAGCGCATGGAGCGCGCCCGAAAGATCGCCAAGGGCGGCATGGCCAAGGCGGTGAAGGAGGCCGACGTCATCGTGACCAACCCGACGCACTACGCGGTCGCCATCAAATACGACCGATCCGCGATGCATGCGCCGATGGTGACGGCCAAGGGCGTTGACCACCTGGCCCTGAAAATGCGCGAAATCGCCCGCGAAAACAAGACGCCCATCGTCGAAAACCGACCGCTCGCCCGCGCCCTTCATGCCCAATGCCAGCCCGGCGACCACGTGCCGCGCGGCCTCTTTGGCCCGGTTGCAGAAGTGCTGGCCTTCGTCTATCGCCTCAAGGCCCGGCCCGGAAAGGCCGCCGCAAGATAACCTGCCGGAGTGGCGGGCAGGCAGGAGGTGGACGAATGGAAGAGGTCAGTCCTCAAGGCCATGCGTCCGGCCGCCTGGCTGCAAGAGCCCGGGCACGACCGCGACGTCTTTGTGAGCACCCGCTGGCGGGCCGCCCGCAGCGTGGCAGGCTTCCCCTTTCCGCACCGCTCCTCGCCGCAGCAGCTCGTTGAAGTG
>JBGSIR010000194.1:0-8324 GCA_041742415.1 Fimbriimonadaceae bacterium
CGGCGCCGGCATCGGCCTCTCCATGGATGACGGCGCCGACCGCCTGAGCCTCACCAGCGTGCGGGCCACCGGCGACGCTTCGGCCATCGGCGGAGCCGGCATCGACACCCTCGTGAACCTTGGCTTCTCTGGAGTCACCAAGACTGAGGTGGTCGAGTTCGAGCGCTAAGCCCACGCCCCGCGCACTCTCAAAGCCCTCTGGCCGCCCTGCGGCTGGGGGGCTTTTTCTGACCGGCCAGCTTCAATCATTGTCGAACTGTCGAACTCCCAGAGCTGGGGCGTAAGATTCAAGCCATGGGGAGCAGACTCCGATGAAGACTCTAATTGTGCTGGCGCTGTTGGCGCTTTGCGCGGCAGCGGCGCAGGGGGGAGCCCGACCGGCATCGACGTTGCGGGAGGCGATTGGAACCCGCATGAGCCTGGGCGTCGCGGTGGCGGCGCACCTGCTGGAGAACAAGGAGTACGCCAGCCTTGTGGCCCGCCACTTTAACTCGGTGACAGCGGAGAACGTGATGAAGCCCGCTTCGATGCTGACGGCGCCCGGTCAATATAACTTCACCGAGGCCGACCAGCTCATGGCCTTTGCCGAAGCCAACAATATGGAAGTGGTGGGGCACACCCTGATTTGGCACTCGCAGTCGCCCGGCTTCCTCTTTCAAGATGCCGACGGCAAGCCGCTGAGCCGCGAGCAGGGCCTGAAGAACATGCGCGACCATATCTTCACCGTGATGGGCCGCTATAAGGGGCGCATCAAGGGCTGGGATGTGGTGAACGAGGCCGTGGCCGACAGCGGCGGCCTGCGCGATACTCCGGCGCTGAGATCGATCGGCGAGGACTACCTTGTCAAGGCCTTCGAGTTCGCCGCTGAGGCCGACCCCGAAGCCGAGCTTTACTATAACGACTACAACATTGAGCTGAACTACAAGCGGCCCTCGGCTCTGAAGCTCGTGAAATCTCTGCGGGAGGCCGGCGTGCGGCTCGATGCGGTGGGCATCCAGGGCCACTACCTGCTGGGCTCGCCGATGGACGAGATTCGCGGCGGAATTCGCGAGTACCTGCGCGAAGGCTTCAAGGTGCACATCACCGAGCTGGACGTGGACCCGCTGCCCCGGCAAGGCCAGGGCGGCGCCGACGTCACGGCCTCTGAGCGCACTGGCATGAACCCCTACACCGAGGGCCTGCCCGCCGACAAGCAGGAGGAGCTGGCCGCCAAGTATGGCGAGCTGTTCGACTTCTTCCTCAGCGAGCCCGGCGTCCAGCGGGTGACCCTGTGGGGCGCGACCGACGCCTCGTCTTGGCTCAACAACTTCCCGGTGCGTGGGCGGACCAATCATCCGCTGCTCTTCGACCGCCAAAGCCAGCCCAAGCCCGCGTTTCATCGGGTCATGGAGTCGATCACACGGGTGGTGAAGCCGTTTGTGCCCCCTTTCGTTGGGAGGCCAGCGCCGAGCTGGTCCTCCCCCCAATAGACCCCAAGCGCCCGGTCGTGGCCATCAAGGATCCCACCGTCGTTCAGCACGAAGGGCGGTGGCACATGGTGGCCACGGTGGCCCGCCCCTCCGGGTGGCAAATGGTGCAGCTCAGCTTTGACGATTGGTCGAAGGCGAACGAGGCCAAGCCGCAGTTCATTGATGAAGCGAACTCGGGCCTGAAGGGCTACCACTGCGCGCCGCAGCTCTTTTGGTTCGAGCCGCAGCAGAAGTGGTATCTCATCTACCAGTCTCAGCACCCGCAGTTCAGCACCACCGACACCATCGAGGACGCCTCATCGTGGTCGGCTCCGCAGAACTTTTTCGCGGAAAAGCCCGCATCGGCCCCGAGCCTTTGGCTGGACTATTTCGTGATCTGCGACGACACGCACGCTTACCTTTTCTTCACCGGAGACAACGGCAAGCTCTATCGCTGCCGAACCGAGCTGGACCAATTCCCGAAGGGCATGAGCGAGCCAGTTGTGGTGCTTGAGGACGAAAACCGCTTCAACCTCTTTGAGGGAAGCGCGCACTACAAGATTAAGGGCACAAACCAGTACTTGACCCTCGTCGAGGCCATCGGCCCCGGAGGCAAGCGCTGGTACCGCGCCTGGACTGCTCCCTCGCTCGACGGCGAATGGACCCCGCTCGCCGACACCTGGGAAAACCCCTTCGCCAGCACCGAGGTCATCACCTATGCCGAGGGCGTCAAGCCGTGGACGATGGACATCAGCCACGGCGAGCTGATTCGCGAAAGCGCTGATCAGAGGATGGAAATCGACCCGCAGAACCTGCGTCTGCTCTTTCAAGGCCGCGCCGAAACGGCCGAGCGCATTGATTATCTGCTTCTGCCGTATCGGCTGGGAATCCTTACGGCGCGGCCCTAAAGGCGGCGCCGTCTGGAGCGGGTGACGGGGATCGAACCCGCACAACCAGCTTGGAAGGCTGGGGCTCTACCGTTGAGCTACACCCGCAGACGAGCAAAGATTCTACCCCTCATTGTCCGCAATGCGGGACCCCGCGCTAGAATGGGCGGATGGTGAGTCTTGGGCGCCTTTTTTCCTTGGCGGCGGGAGCTGCTTCGCTGGCGGGCTGCCAGGGCGTCCAGGCGGCTGCCGCGCCTCAGGCGCAGCAGACGATTCGCTACAGCGACGCCCATGAGCGAAGCGTTCTCGACCTTTGGCTGCCCAAATCGGACAAGCCCACGCCCATCGTGGTCTTCTTCCACGGCGGCGGCTTTGTGGGCGGCGACAAAACCCGGATTGGCTACAAGGATCAGTTTCTCGGCCTGAATCAGGAGGGCATTGCCTTCGCCAGCGTCGGCTATCCGCTGGTGAGGCAGAGCCAAGTGAGCGAGCAGGGGCTGCGGCCCGTGATGGACGAGTGCGCCGCCGCCGTTGCCTACCTTAAGGAGAACGCCGCCCGGCTGAACCTCGACCCCGACCGCATCGTTTTGGCGGGCTCCTCGGCGGGCGCCGTTATTGTGCAGCACTTGGCTTATGCCCGGTCCCTGCCGGTGAAGGGGGTCTTGGCCCTGCAGCAGCCCACCGGGGGCGAAATCGCGATGCAGCACATCAAAGCCGGCGGCCCGCCGATGGCCCTCTACACCTCTTCCGGCCCCGACGACCAGCTCCACCACCCCGACCGGGCGCGGGCGATCAAGGCTCACTGCGACAAGGTGGGGGTGAGCTGCCAGATTTTTGGCAGCGCCGCCAGCGGCCTGCCCCTGCCGTCTCGGCCCGGCAAGTTTGTCAGCGAGACGGTCGCCCAGTTCCTCGCGGCCGCGAAGAAGGGCTGAACCCCGAACCGCCATGCTGCCCACCGCCCCCCCGGTGAAAGGGCCCATGGCCCGCAATGCATCGGCTATCGTGAAAGGATATGGCCAAAGCGTCGGCTGCGGCGGCCGAACCTGCCGAACAACCGATTCTCTCTTTGGAATCGGACCTCACCGAAGACCGAAAGTTCGGGCTTCGCACTCTTGAACTCTATCCCGACCGCGTTGAAGTGCGCGGCGAAGCGGGCGCGCGCATTTTGCGGGCCGACCTGGAAGACCTCAGCGGCGTGCGCTGCGACTCCCTCGTCAGTGGCGGCCGCATTGTTTTGCAGCTCAAATCGGGCGGCGAGATCCTTGCCGTCAACTACAGCCAAACCACCTCGAAGTACTTTGCCGATGCCGCCGGAGCCATCGAGCAGGCCATCGAGGGCGAAGAGATTGTGCCGGGGGAGACCCCCGGGCGGCTGAGCTGCCCCAAGTGCGGCAAGCTCCTGCCCGAGCGCGACGGCATCTGCCCCGGCTGCGTGAGCCGAGGCAAAACCATGCTGCGCATCGGCAAGTTTCTGGCTCCCTACAAGAGCCGGGCGCTGCTGCTCGTGGTCGCCGCCGCCAGCACCACGGCCCTCAACTTGGCTCCGCCTTGGATTCAGGGCAGCATCATCAAGGAGTTCAGCGAAGGCGCCAGCCAGCTCAACACGCTCTTCGGCCTCATGGGCATCTGGGCGGTGGTTCTGCTCTGCCAGGTCGGCCTGCAGATCCTAAACGGGCGGCTGATGACGCACCTGGCCACCCACATCTCGGCAGACCTCCGTTCGGCGGTCTACCGCGCCATCGAGTTCCTCCAGATCTCCTATTTCGACCGAAAGCCGGTGGGCGCCATCGCCAGCCGCGTCACCCAAGACACCGACCGCGTGTGGCACTTCTTGGTGGACGGCCTGCCGTTCTTCATCGTGAACGGCCTGATGCTGGTGGGCGTCGCGGTGCTCCTTTTCACCATGAATTGGGTTCTGGCGCTCTGCATCTTGGCCCCCTTCCCGCTGGTGATGATGGTGAGCATGATCGTGTGGAAGCCGATCAGCAACATGTTCCACCGCGTGAGCCAGAAGATGGCGCGGGTTCACATGCAGCTCGGCGAATCGCTTATGGGCATTCGCGTGGTGAAGGTCTTCGCCCGCGAAGACCACGAATATGAGCGCTTCATGAAGCGCAACAACGAGCTGCGCGACGCCGCCACCCAGGCCGACCAAAGCTGGCATACCGCTTATGGCGCCATGACCCTCTTCACCTCGCTGGGCGTGGTGACGACCTGGACTGTCGGCGGCGCGATGCTCTATCAGGGCCAGCTCCAGCTCGATGAGTTCTGGCGCATCAACGCCTACGTGCTCATGATCTATGGCCCGCTGCAGTGGTTTGCCCAGGTGAACAACTGGTTCACCCGCGCCATGGCGGGCGCCGAGCGCATCTTCGAGATCCTCGACATGACCCCCGAGACGGCGGTGACCAAGGGCGTCAACCGCAAGATCGAGGGCCGCGTGGAGTTTCAGGACGTGCGGTTTGGCTACGAAAAGTCGAACCCCGTGCTGCGCCACGTGAGCTTCGATGTCGCCCCGGGCGAAATGATTGGTCTGGTCGGGCACTCCGGCGCAGGAAAGTCCACCATCATCAACCTGCTCACCCGCTTTTATGAAGTGGACAGCGGCGCGATCCTCGTGGACGGCGTCGAGATCCGCGACTACGACCTTCAGGACTTCCGCGCCCAGATCGGGATTGTGCTCCAGGAGCCCTTCCTGTTCCACGGAACCATCGCCGAAAACATCCGCTATGGCAAGCCCGACGCCACCTTTGAAGAGGTGATGGCGGCGGCCCAGGCGGCCAACGCGCACGACTTTGTGCTCGCCAAGCCCGAAGGCTACGACACCGTGGTCGGAGAGCGCGGCGCGCGCTTGAGCGGCGGCGAAAAGCAGCGCATCTCCATCGCCCGCGCCATCCTGCACGACCCGCGCATCCTCATCTTTGACGAAGCCACCAGCAGCGTGGACGTCGAAACCGAGCGCGAAATCCAGGTGGCCATTCAGAATCTGGTGAGCGGGCGAACGACCTTCGCCATCGCCCACCGTCTCAGCACCCTTCGCAATGCCAACCGCCTGTTCGTGATGGACCGCGGCAAGATTGTCGAAGAGGGAACCCATGAAGAGCTGATCGCGCAGCGAGGCGCCTTCGCAAAGCTCGTGGAGACCCAAAGCAAAGTCAACGAGGTCATCGGCATCGGCGCCTGACCTCACCGACCCCTGCCTAACTTTATGCCATCCCCCCAAGCCCCCTCGCGGGTTCAAGAATTTCAGGTCATCGAAGCGCCCGTGGGGTGCTTCCGCTTGGTCACCGAAGATCGGTGCCACCTCACCTTCCGCGCGGCCTGGGCCTCGCCGGTGAGCCACCCCAAGCACTACCTGGCCCTGCTCGACGGCCGCGACCGCCAAATCGTCCTCATCAACGACCCGGAGACCCTGCCCAAGGAGCTTTGGGAAGCCCTCCAACGCGAGCTCGATCGGCGGTACCTCACCACCAAAGTCCTCTCCATCGTCAGCGCCCGCACAGAGTTCGGCATCACCTATTGGACCCTGGAGACCGACCGTGGCCGCAAGGACATCGTCACCCAAAGCCTGCAGGAAAACGCCCAGTGGATGGGCGACTATCACCTGATGCTGCTGGACGTGGACGGCAACCGCTTCGAAATCTCCGACACCCGCAAACTCGACCCGCAAAGCTACAAAAAGTTGCTGACGACGATTTAGTTGGTGGCAGCAGGCTCAAGCGCACGGGCATCCTGCATTAACCGAATGGCGCCGAGTTCCCGAAGCTGTGCTTTAACTTTTGCATTGAATTCATTAGCATTCTGCTCACCAAGAAGCGATGCTCGTGCCAGCTTTGCAGATGATAAGATGGTGACGAGCGCACACCCTGCTTTTCCGTCGACATTATGCGCTAACCAAGCTGTGTCGAAGCTCTTTCCATTTGGCCCTGTCATTCTCCAGGCTTGCAGGGCCATGATGCCTGGCTTGCCCCGGCTTTGAGCGAGATCAGTTTCAACTTGTGAGAATGTATCCCATTCGGGAAACGCCTCCAAAACAATTTTTCTGACCTGATCATGATTGTCTTCAGGGACTCCCATTGCAGACAACTCATGGCTGAGAATGCACTTTTCGGCTGCGGCTGCACTTTTGGATGCGATTCCTTGAGCACATTCACGGAGTGGCCCTTCCAAGTCGAGCGTGCCTTCCGATTGAAAGAGCAGGGCGATGCCTGCAACTCCGATCAGAAGGCCAGCCACGACCTTGAATGTCTTGCTCTGGAAGAGCTTCATCATCATTGGGTTTTCGTTAAGATTCGCCTTTAGAGCTCAAACGGAGAAACGCAGGCGTATCCTTCGCACGAGAACAGCGGCAAGGGCTGGTACGTGAAGCGATTGTAGAACTGCCCGCCAGCCGTACACTTCACTCTGTACTGCTTTCCTTGGCAACATGTCGAAACCGGCGCCGAGTACATATTGCAGGCCTTGTTGGCAAAGAAGACCTGGATGGGCTCGTTCGGAGAGCAAGGCGTGTTTGGATTCGTCCAGCAAGGCTCCGGCCAAACGTAGTCCTCGGGCGGGATCGGGTCTTCGGCGCGAACGTTTGGGGCCAAAAGTGCGACGACGAGTCCACAGAGAGTCATCTGAGCGATGCTTCGTGCAAGAGGCGAGATGCGAGTCTTTGATTTTTTCATGGGTTTCTCTTGAGGTTGTGCCAGAACTGACGCTCTCGCCAGTCACCTGGGGATCGCGTCTTGACAATCTGTCCTCCTTCATGAATGCTCAACAAAATCTGATTTTGTGAGCCCTGAGAAGGGGAGATTTCTGGCGGAGTGACAAAAGGGTCAATGAAAATGACAGAATGGCCCTCTGCTTCGCTTGCGTATTCTGCCCAGCTCGGGGACTGTTGGTCTTGCTCAGACCACATCCATTGAGTCCAATAAAGTTGGCCGATTTCGGGCTCGAGTGGGTGGGGGGCAAGGGGCGGCCGGAGCGAGTAATAGATTGGGAAGGCTTCCTCAATTGTTTCCACCGGCGGCAAACCCATCGACTCTGCACTTCCCCAAACTCCTTCCCCATCATGATCAATGCGATACAAAGTCAAAGCGCTGTGAAGCTGCCGGAGGTTGTTGGTGGAGACGATCTCCAAGACGCGCCGCTTGGCCTGGATCGCGACAGGCTTCAAGATTCCGGCCAAGAGCAGAATGATGCCCATTGACAATATTACTTCCGGGAGCGACACCCCCTTGCGCTTTATTGGTCTGGGAGCTGGCAGCATTCGCCCTCCTGTTTTGTTGGCTCCTCGTATGGATGTTGAGGGGGTGCACTTGTAGTCCAAGTGTTGCGCTGGAGATTGAGGAGCTCTCCAGTGCCCCAGGCAATGGCCAGGGCCAGTCCGGAGGCAAGGCATAGCCGCAATAAATTTGGTGCGGCAAACTTGAAGCGCGCATCCTCCATGGCGTCAAGATACAGCACAGGGGGGGGGGGGCTGTCAAGTCTGTTTCAAAGTTTTTAACTAATTTTTCCTTCCGCGCTTGCAGCCAGTCACTTATGGTCGTGCACTCAATCGGCAAGCTGCCCAGGGGGCCAGCGCTTGGATCTAGGTTCTACTTCCTCGCTGTGGTGGGGCGTGCCTCGGATTGTCTTTGGCGGAGATGCTGCGGAGAGCAGGGACTAAATGATTTTCGGCCTTGTCCCTGAAAATAGGAACAAGGCCGATAGCTGTTGGTGGCTGACTCTTAGTCGCGGCGCTTGGGCTTGCTGAAGCCGCTCTTGCCGAAGGGCTTGCCGCCCGGGCGCTTGCCGGGCTTGAAGCCGCCCTTCATCTTCTTGAAGCCGTCGGGCCGCAGTCCGCTCTCGCCGCCTTCGCTCTTCTTTTCCCAAGGCAGCGGGGCGTCGGGGTCGAATCGGCGGTAGGGGGCGTCGGTGGGCTTGCTTTCGCGGTTGAAGGGCTTGCGCTCTCCATCGAAGCTTCGCTGAGGCCGGTCGCCGTCCTGGCGGTCGCGATTGTAGG
>JBGSIR010000195.1:0-1706 GCA_041742415.1 Fimbriimonadaceae bacterium
TCGGGGGTGGGCGGGGTCAGCTTTTCGCGGGCGGCGCGCTCGATGACCGAGCAGATGCGGGCGTGGGCGTACTGCACATAGAACACCGGGTTCTCGTCGCTTTGGCGGGCGGCGAGGTCGAGGTCAAAGTCGAAGGTGGTGTCGTGGTGGCGCATCAGATAGAAGAATCGGGCCACGTCCTTTCCGGCGGTGTCCTTCTCCTCCTGGGTTCCGGTGGGCCGCACCTGCTCGCCGATCTCGCGGATGAGGTCGATGAGGGCATAGATGTTGCCGTCGCGCTTGCGCATGGGGGCGGGCTTGCCGTCTTTCAGGAACCTCACGAGCTGATAGATCTGCACGTGCAGGCGATCGCGGGCTTCGGCGGTGGCGGCTTGGCACACGGCCTTTTCCTGCGGGGATCGGTAGATGAGGGCGTCGTGCTCGGTCCAGTCTTCGGCCTTCGCGGCCAGGGCGCCCCCTTCCACTTCCCAGGCTTGGTCGGGCGCGAGCGGCGACTCCATGCGCATGGCGGCGACCACGGCCTGCAGGCGGCCGATGTAGCCGTGGTGGTCGGGGCCGAGGATGGTGATGAGGCGGTCAGCTCCCTCGGGCCGATTGAACTTGTCGCGGTGATAGGCGACGTCGCTGGAGATGTATGTGAGGCGCCCGTCGCGGCGGCGCAGCACTCGGTCCATGTCGTCGCCGAACTTGGTGCTGCGGAGCCACAGAGTCGGGGCTTCGCCTTCGGTGGTCGATGGTCCGTTGTCGGTGTCGTCTTCTTCTTTGGCTTGGAGCTGGTGTTCGACAGTTTCGATGGCGGCGCCCTTCTTGGTTTTCACCACGACGCGGTGGGGCTCGGCGTCGGCGGCGCCTTTGGCCTCCAGCTCTTCGATGCACTGGTGGACGATGCCTTGGTCCACCAGCGACTGCTCGCTGAACCAGGTGTCGAAGTGGACTCCGAAGAGGCCGAGGGCTTCCTTTTGAATTGAGACCATGGCTTGCTCGCATTCCTTGCGAACCTTCATGAGCAAGCTGTCATCCCAAACGGCTTCCTCCCATTCCTCTAAGCCGTCTTTGCCGTCTGCCTGAGCGTTGACCAGCTTCTTTGCGGCTTCAAAAACGTAGTCTCCTTTGTAGTGAAGGCCGAATCGGGATTCCGTCGGTGATTGAAAGTTCCCTGAAGCCCAAGCTTCGCTCACAAAGCGCTTGAGTTGTTTTGGCCGATCCACGGGGTAGTAGTCAGACTCGGAAGATTCATGGTTCGCCAAAGCCGTTTTTGCGAACTCCGCAAGCTCATTGCCACCATTTGCAGTCCGCTCTGCAAAGTCAATCCACGCTCCATAAAGCTCTTCCGGTGAAAGCGACGGGATCGCGCCTTTGCCTATTTCAAGGGCGAATGCCTCCATCAGCGCCGTAAGGCTGTGGTCTGTGAAGTCTGTGCCTTCCTTGCTCCCCCATTCGCCGTAAGTGAGGGCATAGATATAGGATCGAATTGAGACGGCGAACAAGCGCATCTGCTCGCTGTTCACGCCATCGTTGATGTAGTACTCCCGGTGCACGGTGTGCCCCGCGGCGGCCAAGACATTACAGAGGGTCGAGCCGTAGGCGGCGCCGCGGCCGCTGCCGATGGTGATGGGGCCGTTGGGGTTCACCGAGACGAATTCGACGTTGATGCCCCGGGGGTGCTCGGGGGCGGAGCGAGCGAAGTGGGCGGGGGAGGAGAGGAC
>JBGSIR010000196.1:0-2388 GCA_041742415.1 Fimbriimonadaceae bacterium
TTGAGGCCCGGGTGCGTGGGAGGGCGGCAGTCTTGGCCATACCCCTTGCGCGGCTCGCCCAGAAGGCTCCGCAGAGTGGAGGGCCGACAGGGCGAGAGCCCGGTGTTGATGGCCGAGCGCGGCGGCGCGTCGGTGAGTTGAGAGAGGTCTTGCGAGTTCGAAGCGCTCACATGGGCTCTGGCGTTTGGGGCGGCTGGGGGCAGCCAATCCGGCACAGGCGCCAGGTTCTGAGAGGGCTGGCAATTGGATCGGCATAGCCCACCACAGGGCAGGGAAGAACCTTGTTGTGAGGTTCAGAATCAGGTGGGCGGCTCCCCCAGCCGGCGGCTCTGCCGCAGCCCGCTCTGATTCCTGGCGCATGCCAGGAGCCTGAATCCTCGCCACGGGCGCACGGCGCCCCCATCCCTGCCGGCCCCGGTTCTCCGGGGCCTCCCTAGGGCATGCAGCCAGGTCCTAGGCCCCTTATTTCTGCCTGGACCGCAGGCGAGTTGATTGCTGTCTCTACGCGTCGACTATTTTGATAGACAGATGTCTCGTCTTTCCCCATAGTGGGGAAAACTTTGCCAATTTATGATAGTTACGCCATCTTGTGGAGTATCAGTGGGGGTACAGTCCCTGACAGCTGAGGGCTCCGCCATGGATTGGGGGAAAGCCTGCGAAAGCGGAGGGGTCACGGATTAGGCCCCAATCAGCAGCCATCCAGCAATTGCGGACTTTGTCGGGAAACATCAAGCTATGGAACGAGCCTCCAGCATCAAAAATCTGCTGTTTGGCAATGAGTTTACCAGCTTGGACGACAAGGGTCGCATGACGCTGTCTCGGCGAAAGCGCGATGTGCTGATGCCGGAATTTGCCATGGGCCTCGATGAGTCGGGAAGGGTCTTTGCGGCCCCGAGCGCACTGGTGGTTCGCTGGCACGAGATGGCGATGCAGATGCTGCCGGAAGAGTCTCTCTTTGACGAGATGTGTGAAGCTCTTTTTGCGAACCTGCATGATGGCCTGACATTCGACACCCAGGGAAGGGTGACGGTGCCTCAGGAGCTGCGAATGGCGGCCGGCCTAGAAAAGGAAATCGCCGTGCTTGGCCGCCTGGATCGACTCATTATCATGAGCCGTAATTCGTATGACCAATTCCGCAACACCATGGAGATGAACAATGACGAGGATCGTGAAATTGTTCATCGCAAGGTGATGGAGCGGGTGCGCGCACGCATCGGGCAGGAGACACGATGACCGCTCCGCTTGAGCATGTTTCGGTGATGCCCGCTGAAGTGATGGAAGCTTTGGCGCCGCAGGCCGGAGAATTCGCCGTCGATGGCACCCTGGGCCTCGCAGGTCATGCAAAGGCGCTGGGGCATGCGGTGGGGGCAAGTGGAAGGCTGGTGGGAATCGATTGGGATGAGGCGATGCTCGCCGAGGCCCGGTCCGCTCTCGGCGGCCAGCCCGCCCCGTTCCGGCTGTTCCACGGCGACTATCGCCGCCTGCCCGAATTTGTGAGCGATGCCGCCAACGAGTGGGGCATCACCGCCCATGCCGACGCCATCCTCCTCGACCTCGGCCTGAACAACGCGCAGATCGAAGATGCCGAGCGCGGCATCAGCTTTCTGCGGGAAGGTCCGCTGGATATGCGAATGGACCGCTCAACCGGCCCCACCGCCGCCGAGTGGCTCAACCGCGCCCGCGAGCAGGACATCGCCGACGCTCTCCGCACCTACGCGCAGGAGAAGTGGGCCGCCCGCATCGCGCAGTTCATCGTCCAGCGCCGCCCCCTGGCGACAACCCAAGATTTGGTGGAGGCCGTGCAGGCCGCCATCCCCGTCGCGGCCAGAGACAAGAGAATCCACCCCGCCACCCGCACCTTTCAGGCGGTGCGCATCGCTGTGAATGGCGAGCTGGATGAGCTGGAGGCCTGCATCGAAGCCGCCGCCCGCACCCTGGCCCCCGGCGGCCGGTTTGCCGTGCTCAGCTATCACAGCGAAGAAGACCGGCCCGTGAAAACCGTCTTTCGCCGCCTGGCCAAAACCGAAGACTTTGAGGCTTGGAAAAAGCCGCTGGCCCCCTCTGCCGAAGAGGTGGCCGCCAACCCGAAATCGCGAAGCGCAAAGCTGAGGCTGCTGCGCCGCAAAACAGAACAGGAGACAACACAGAAATGATGGGCGCCCACGGAATGAAGGATGATGGTCGAGGAAGAAAGCGCACGCGCGGCGCGGCAGCTTTGTCCATGCCCAAAGGGGGCGTTCGGGCTCGCAAGCGCGCTAAGGCCAAGGCCGCTCCGATCGCTGCGGGCTGGGTGATCTTTGCGATTGTGGCCACGGGCGCCAGCTGGACGGCCAGCGGCATGGCTTCGAGCATGGCCTTTGAGTAGGCCCGCGCCCAGGCCAATTCGCT
>JBGSIR010000197.1:0-6779 GCA_041742415.1 Fimbriimonadaceae bacterium
ATGGCCTACCGCAGCTCGGGCGCCGAAGCGGTCGCCTCCGGCCGCGCCAGCACCCGCTATTCCGCCGACCTGCACGAAAAGGGTTTTCTGGCCGAATATGCCACCGCGAGCCTGGAAGAGGATTTCAACATGATGGCCGAGGGCCTCTTCGCCGGCGGTCCCCGGTTCTGGCAGGCCGTGGACTCCCACCCCCGCCTCGCCCGCAAGATGCGGCTGGCGGTGCAGTTCTATCAGCGCCTTGAGCCTTCGATGAGCGAAGCTCACTTTCGCCGATTTACGAGTCAGTGAGGAACGATACCCGTCGGTTTGGTGCCGACCGATCTAAATAGCTGTCCTACACAGCATCACAATATATTCGCTGGCGGCGTATGAATGTGCATGCACCCGCCTCCACGGGTTGCTGTTCAGGAAAGGAAATCATGCGGCAACGCGCCTTCACCCTCATTGAAATGCTCGTCGTGATCGCTATCATTGCGGTCCTGGCGGCCATCCTCTTCCCGGTCTTTGCTCAGGCAAAGACAGCTGCCAAGCAAACTCGGGGCCTTAGCCAGCTGAAGCAGCTCGGAATCTGCTCGCAAATCTGTTTTACAGACTTTGAATACGGGTACCGCTCTTTCCATCGGGGCTTGCACTTCAAAATGTCAAGTGAAAGCCCGATCATCAACATTCTCTCTGAAATCTCCTCAATCTCCGCTCAAAGGTATTGGCGTGAGGAGCCAAGCGGATATCAGCATATGGCTCGGCTGTATCCGCGTGAATCGATTTGGCGGACAGAGGCAAACTACGTCCGCCAGAGCCACCAAACACCCAATGGCGGTGTCCGAGCGCAATGGCAACACTGGCAACATTTCGATCAGGCACCACACGGATGGAAGGAAACATGGACAACATCAAAGCCCTTTTGGCTAACCAAAGACAGCGGGTACTTGAGCAGGTCTCTGCCCGCATCGCTGACGAACATCTGGCCTTCTTGGCCTTCATCATGGGTCTCGGCCAAATTGCCAGCCTCAGCGAGCTCATCAGAAGAGCCCTCGACCAATACATCGACGGATGGGAGCGGGACAATCCCGAACTCATTTCCGAATGGACTCAGTTTCGCGCTGATGCCGTTGCTGGTCGGTCTCTCTCTCCGCCTAAACCTCGATGATGATGACTCCGACTCCGACTCCGATGGCCGAGGGACTGATGAGTTTCTGAGCATCAGTCCCACGGAAGAATTTGTGGCTGAAGCTTCTCCGCTCGTGCGGTGTGATATCGAGCTGGCCGCAGAAGCAGGTCATGATGGCTTGACCCGGGACGGAGCTCCGCTTCTGGGTGAGCAGCTGATGCAGATTGAAGATGGGCAATTGGTGCCTCGCTTGAATAAGGACAGCACCTTTGAAATCGAGACAAGAATTGGCCCGCTTGACGGTCGTGTTGGGTCACGCTTCGTGCGGCTGATCTACAAGGTCCTCTGTCTTCGCGAGCCTGGCTGTCTGCGAATGAATCGCATTTGGAGGACTGCCATCGACGACCTCGAATAACGAAACCGCATCGTCTGCTCTGGCAGATTGATTAAGTCATCCGGGTGGGTCGCCAGTCGCGACTCGCCCGGGTCATTTTTCGAGAGCGTGAATCCACACCTGCCACAATCTCCCGCGCATGCTCATCCGCATCGCCAAAGAATTCCGCTGGGAAATGGGGCATCGGCTGCCCTATCACAAGGAGGGCTGCGAGAACCTGCATGGGCACAGCTACCGGGCCGAGATTGAGGTGCTGGGAGAGCGCGATGCGGGCGGGATGGTGCTGGACTACGGCGACCTCGGCGCAGCCATCGCCCCCTATGTGGCGCAGATGGACCACTCCTTCATGGTCTTTGACCAGGATGAGCTGGTGCGCGAATTTTTGGTCGAGAACGGGCTGAAGGCCACCGTCGTGCCCTTCCACTCCACCGCCGAGAACATCGCCGCCTGGCTGCTGGATGAGCTGCGCCCCAAGCTGGAGGGGCCGCGCATTCACTCCATCACCGTGCGGGTTTATGAGACCGCCAAGAGCGTGGCGGAGGCCTCATGGAGCCGCTGACCGCCCCCCGCGTCCTCATCGGCTCGGAGCAGATCTCCGACCGCGTGGCCGAGATCGCCCGGGAGATCGTGGATGAGGGCTACGACCGGCTCATCCTGCTCGGCATCCTCAAGGGCTCGATTCATTTTCTCAGCGACCTTGCCCGCGCTCTGCCCGGCGACGTGCGCATCGCTCTCATGCGCGCCGAGAGCTATGGCGACGCCCACCAGTCGAGCGGGGAAGTCCGCATCTCCTTGGCCCCGACCCTGCCCCTGGAGGGCGAGGACGTGCTGATCGTGGAGGACATCATCGACTCCGGGCTCACGCTGAAGCGGCTGCAGGAGGAGCTGGCGGTGAAGCGGCCCAAGCGCCTGCGCACCGCCGCGCTGCTCAGGAAGCCCGATGCGGCGATTCACCAGGCCGAGGCACATTTTGTGGGCTTCGAGATTGAGCCCGTGTATGTGGTAGGATATGGTCTGGACAGCGGAGAGCGGTATCGGCACCTGCCCTATGTCGGGGTTCTTGATTAGCCGGACGCTCGCCTTCCCCTCGCAATCTTTGTTGCCTGGCTGCCGCTGATTTCCCCCTGACGAGAGTCCCCTGAATGGCTCAGCACACCTTCCGCAAGAAGAACGACGGCACGAATCCTCAGCGCCGCACCCGCCGCCCCCGCGGCCGACAGCCCGATGAGCAGGTCGATCTTGAATCACTGCCGCATCTGTCCTTTGACCACTTCGACCAGATGTCGGCCACCGAGCTGGCGAAAGAGGCGAAGAAGCACAAGGTTCCCCTGAAGGACCGAAGCAAGTTTCAAGTCATCGAAGAGCTGATGACCTCGGCCAACGCCGAGCACGAGCCCATCTATCGCTCGGGCATCGTCGAGCTGATGAATGAAGGCTGGGGCTTCCTCCGCCGACCCAACTACCGCCCCAGCCCAGAGGACATCTACATTGCCTCCAGCACCGCCAAAAAGTTTGGCCTGCGGTCGGGCGACGAGGTTTTTGCGCTCTGCCGCGCGGCCAAAGAAGGGGACAAATACGCCCCGATGCTGCGCGCGGAGACCATCAACGGCCAAGGCCCCGCCGCCCGCGCCGTGGCTCCGCCCCGCGAGTTTGACAAGCTGACGCCGGACTTCCCGCACGAGCGGCTCGTGATGGAGACCGAAAGCGAGAACATCATCGGCCGAGTCATCGATCTGGTGAGCCCCATCGGCAAGGGAAGCCGCGGCCTGGTGGTCGCCCCGCCCAAGGCGGGCAAGACCACGGTGATGAAGACCATCGCCAAGAGCATCACCCAGCGCAACCCCGAAGTGAAGCTGATGGTGCTGCTGGTGGACGAGCGGCCCGAAGAGGTGACCGATATGAAGCGCCACGTGGACGGCCAGGTCATCAGCAGCACCTTTGACGAGCCCGCCGACAACCACATGCGCGTCGCCGAGCTCTGCCTGGAGCAGGCCAAGCGCATGGTGGAAATGGGCCACGACGTGGTCATCCTTCTGGACTCCATCACCCGCCTCAGCCGCGCCAGCAACCTCACGATCAACCCCTCGGGACGAACATTGTCTGGCGGCTTGGACCCCGCCGCGCTCTATCGCCCTCGTCGCTTCTTCGGCGCCGCCCGCAACATCCCCGATGGCGGGTCTTTGACGATCATCGCCACGGTGCTCATCGAGACTGGATCGAAGATGGACGAAGCCATCTTTGAGGAGCTGAAGGGCACCGGCAATATGGAAGTCGTCCTGGACCGCGAGCTCGCCGAGCGCCGCATCTGGCCCGCCATCGACGTCCGCAGCTCCGGCACCCGGCACGAAGAGAAGCTCTTTGAGCCGGCGGTTCTCGACGCCGTGGTCCAGCTCCACCGGATGCTGGCCAACAGCAAGGACACCATGGACGCGGCCGAGAGCTTCATCAAGCTGCTGAAGAAGACGCCGAACAACACGGCCTTCCTTGAACAAATCATCGCCCGCACGCGGGCGGCGGTTTAAGGTCAAAGCCCTCGCCGGTTCTTCCGGGGGAGGGCTTTTGCAGTCAGAGCGCCTTCTTAACTTCCGATCAAGGACAGTTGTCCTCGGATTTCGCCGTTGGGATTGTCGATCGTGTGAACGTTCACATAGACGTTGCCGGCTCGCAGCTCCGCCAGGAACTCGTCCCAGGTGTCCACCGTGCCAACGGCGGACATTTCCGATGCGGCCAGGTTTCGGTCGAACCCTGTCGGCAAATTCGGTGAGCCCAGGTTGAAGAGGACGCCGCCGTTGGCTCCCTCTGCGCCCAAATGGATGTGCCCCGCTTGAATCTTGCCCGGCGTGTTCATGTTGCTAACAACCTTGATATAGATCCTCTCGCTGTCGGGAAAGATGCTGCCGCCAGCCGTTCCATGTTGCCCCAAGTCGGTGACAGGCGGAACTTGTTTTCCAGGCCGGAGGTCGCCTTCAAAAGACTGACCGTCTTCGCCCGCACACTCCATGCCGCTTGTGAAAAGGATGGCCGTGGCTGCCATCAAAACGATGCAAAGGTTTCGAATCACACTTTTTCCTGATTGCCGGAAAGCAAATCTAGCGGACGCTACCTAAAAGTGATGCCAGGTTTCAAATCGAAATGGTGACATATATTGAGGAATTCATTAACGCCGTCGATGGGCAGATCTTTTCAGGCCGGCTTCGGCCAAGCGAGGGCGAAGCGGGACACTAAGCACAGTCTCTTTGTTCGGCAGACGAGGTGAAAGTGTTTCGGCGCAGCCTGACGAGAGTCAAGGAGCGGCTATGGGCGGCCGCCCATGCCATGCGCGTCTGCCGCCCTCGCGGCATTCAATTCGGTCTATCATATTGGGGATGCAGGGCTTTTTGGTGCGTTCGGGCGCGGTGGCGGTTTACGTGGAGGATCAGGTGGACACCGACCGGATCATTCCCGCGCGGTTTTTGAGCCGGGTGGAGCGGAGCGGGTACGGCGAGCTCCTTTTTGCCGACGTGCGCGGCGAGGGCTTTCCGCTGGATGAGCCGGAGGCCAAGGGGGCGAAGTTCCTCGTGGTCGGGGCCAATTTTGGGTGCGGATCCAGCCGGGAGCATGCCGTGTGGGCGCTTCAGCAGGCCGGGTTCGAGGCCGTCATCGCCCGCCGCACCGCCGCCGACCAGGGCTTCAGCGACATCTTCCGCCAGAACAGCGCCAACTGCGGCCTGCTGCTGATTGAGCTTGAGGAAAGTGCCCACGCCGTGCTCGCCGGGCTGAGCCAGGGATCGGAGATCGAAGTGGACCTGCCGAACCAGATCGTCCGCGCTGGCGGCCAGGAGCTGCGCTTCGACATCAACCCCGGCCTCAAGCGGCAGGTGCAGGAGGGGCTCGACCTGATCGGCTCAACCCTGGTGCACGACGAGCAGATTTCGGCGTTTGAAGAAAAGTGGGACGCCTTTGCGCCCGCCCAAGCATAACGGCCGCTCCCATGACACGTCCTCACCTTACTTCCGCTATGCTTGCCCTCCTTCTTGCCAGCGCCTTGGCCTGCCAGCCGGCCTCCGCCACCGTGGAGCCGACTCCCAAGCCCGTCGCCGCCACCCAGCCCGCCGCGGCTGATTCCGCCCAAAATCCCCCCACCAACCCGCCCGCGCAGAGCCAGGAAAAGGCCGAAAAACGGCGCTTCATCAGCGCGCGCACCTTCCAGTTGGACGACTTGGAAGTGGCCAAGGTCAAGATCGGCGAGCACGAATTCAAGCTGTGGGTAATGGACACCTACGCCAAGCGCATGGAGGGCATGATGTTCCTGCAGAACGGGGACTTCAAGGATGACGAGGGCATGATCTTCGTCTTCGACCGGGCCGAGTATCAGCGATTCTGGATGCGAAACACCCTCGTGCCGCTCGACATCGCCTATGTCGACCCGCGCAAGCGCATCATCAACATCTACACGATGAAGGCGCTGGACGAAGTGGGCGACTATTCCAGCCGCGCGCCCGCCCAGTTCGTCATCGAGCTGCGCGCCGGGATGATGGCCAAGAAGGAAATCAAGCCGGGAATGGCCGTCGAGATTCCGGCGAGCGTCAAGTCGAAAGACTGACGGCCTCTGACCGCTCCTGAGGTGGGGCGGTCATGGGGATGAGGGTGGAGACGCCGCCCTGCATGGTCACGCCAAACCACACATCCGCCGCCGCGATGGTGGTGGGGTTGTGCGTCACCATGATGAATTGCGTGCTGTCGGTGAACTGCCGCAGCAGGTGAATGCACCGCTCCACGTTGCGGCCATCCAGAGGGGCGTCCACCTCGTCGAGGATGACAAGCGGGCTCGGCTTGATGCGGAGCAGCGAGAAGAGGAAGGCCAACGCGCTGAGGGCTCTTTCGCCGCCGCTGAGCAGGGCCAGCCGCTGCCGCCGCTTGCCGGGCAGGGTCACCTGAATCTCCACGCCGCTGTCGAGGATGGCGTCGGGCTCGGTGAGCTCCAGCTCGGCAGCGCCGCCCTCAAAAACGGATTCGAAGATCGCCTTGAACTCACGCTGGAGGTTTTGGAAAGCGTCGCGGAAGCGGTCCTTGGTCTTGGCGTCCAGTTCGCGGATGCCCGCGTGAATTTCGTCCATGCCGGCCTGGATGTCGTCGGTCTGCTGGGTGAGCTCGTCGAGGCGCGAAGCCAATCGGTCAAAGGCGTCGATGGCCCCGAGGTTCACCTCGCCCATGTCCTTGATCTCCTTGCGAAGCCGCGCAGCCAGGCGGTCGGCGCCCTCTTCCAGCGGCTTGGCTTCGGCGGCGGCCTCTTCCAGC
>JBGSIR010000198.1:0-2262 GCA_041742415.1 Fimbriimonadaceae bacterium
CCGCCTCGCCAATCCCAAGGTCGAGCCGGCATCCGAGCGCGCTGTCGATGACGCCCTGGTCAATCGGATTGCCGTTCAGATGCCCCTGCAGACAGCCCTTCCAGGCCCCGCCCATGCGGTCGGCTCCCTTGAAGCTCGCGCCAAACTCGCGGCCCGCGGGGCTTCCCGGCAGGCCCAAGCTCATCGCCGCCCACACGCCCTGCTTGTAGTGGACAATGGCATGCCGCTCGGGGTCCCAGAAGGCGCACTCGCCCATGTCCGATTCGCAGAGCCGCAGGTCGTGGTGACTGAAGAGGCGCGGATGCAGAACGCCCCCGGCCAGGCTCCGAAGAGTGATCTCCACCGCGCAGGCGTCCTGCTCGGGGTCCACCGAGGAGGCCATTTCGACTTCGATGGGGAATCCGGGCCGAGTCAGGCGAATCCGGCCCACGGCGCCGTGGTCATCTGCCGAAAGCTCACCGTGCCAAGGCGCCAGCCCCAGCCACTGAAAGCTGTGCCCCTCCAGCCAAATCCCCCAGCGTATGGCGTTGCCCGCCAAGTGGTTATGCTGACCGGGCAGCGGCCAGCAGAGGTCGCGGATTTGGTGATGATCGTCGAATTGGACCAACAGGCGGCCATTGCCGTAGGCGAAGGGCCTCGGCATCAGCCCTCCAGCACCCGCCGGTCACCGCGCCGGGGAATCTCAACCGTCCAGCCGAGCTCAGCTTGAATGCGTGCCTGCAAAGCCTCGGCCGCATCAATCTCGCCGTGCACCAGATAGGTGGTCTTGGGCGGCTGGCGGAAATTGCCCAGCCAGTCCATGATCTCCTGCTGGTCGGCGTGGGCGCTCAGGCCGTTGATCTTCTCAATGCGGGCCCGCACGGGGATGACGTCGCGGTGGATGGTCACCGTCTCGGCGCCCTCCAAAATCTGCCGCCCCCGCGTGCCCTGGGCTTGGTAGCCGGTGAACAGCACGGTCGTCTTTGGGTCGTCCAGGCGGTGCTTTAAATGGTGGATGATGCGCCCTCCCGAACACATGCCGCTGCCGGCGATGATGATCTGCGCGCCGCGCTGGCGGTTCAGCGCCTTCGAGGCCTGCCGGTCGCGCACAAACTGCACCATGTCGCTGCGGAAGGGCGAATTCCCTTCCTCCAGGCTCACCTTCATCTCGTCGTCGTGGTCGTCCTTGCTCTGCAGGGTGATGAGCGTGGCCGCGCTGGCCATGGGGCTGTCAATGAAGATCGGCACCCGCGGGATGCGTCCCGCCTCAAAGAGCTGGTGCAGGTGCCAAAGAAGCTCCTGCGTGCGGCCGATGGCGAAGCTGGGAATAAGCATCGTCGTGCCCTCCTCGGCCGCCCGGTTCACCAGCCTCTCCAGGATGACCTGAGGATCGTCATCTTCGTGCAGGCGGTTGCCGTAGGTGCTCTCCAGCACCAGGTGCTCGGCCCAGTCCACGATGGTCGGATCTTTGATGATGGGGCGGTCTTTCCGGCCCAGGTCGCCAGACATCAGCACCCGCTCGCCCGATTCGAAATAGATCTCCGCAAAGGAGGCCCCCAGGATGTGCCCCGCCGGCAAAAACCGGAATTGAGCGCCGCCGGGAAGCTCGTGCAGCTCGCCATAGCGCACAGGCTGAAAGAGCTTCAATGCCTGGTAAGCGTCTGATTCCGTGAAAAGCGGAAGAGCCTCGGTGTGGCGGCTTGTTTTGTGGCGGTTGTGCCAGCGGGCGTCCTCTTCCTGGATGCGCCCGCCATCGGGAAGGCTGATGCGGGCGATGCCGATGGAGCCAGGCGTGGCATAGACCGGCCCCCGAAAGCCCTGCGCTGCCAGCCGAGGCAGAAGCCCGATGTGGTCGGTGTGGGCGTGGGTCACCACCACGGCGTCGATCTCGGAGGGCGCCACAGCAAAGGGAGTCCAATTCATCTGCTCCACTTCGCGCGGACCCTGGAACAGGCCGCAGTCCACCAAAATTTTCCGGCCATTGATCGTGAGCAAGTGGCGGCTGCCCGTGACGGTTCGGGCGGCGCCCATAAAGGTGATTGAGGCCGACATCGCAGGCAGTATGGCAAACGGTAACCTGCGCCGCATGATTCAGGTGGATGCTGCGCTCATCGGCGGCACCGGCATTGGCTCGCGCCTGGCCGCGTTTGAGGGTCGGCCGCTTCATCTGCCAACGCCCTACGGCCTCTTCCGCGCCGGTCTGGCTGAAGTCTATGGCCGCCGCTTCGCCTTCATCGAGCGCCACGGCGCGGGCCACAAGTCGCCGCCTCACGCGGTGCCCTA